>JAPUEV010000204.1:1909-17012 GCA_027492415.1 Ignavibacteria bacterium | reverse complement strand
TCAAAATTCCGGAAGCTTAAATACCTCATGCAGAAAAGCTCATAAACAGGGTATAGTTCAGGGCTCTCTTTTTTCAGCATTATGCCAATAGAATCAAGATCTAAATTATCAAGCAGCTGCAAAACAATGTTCTTTTCTCCCTGGTACATGGTTGTAATTCCAACTAGGATATTGAAGCCTATATCAAGCAGGTTTACCAGTGAGTCATATACAATATAGCTTTGCACGGATTGCATTGATTCCTGCTGCTTTTTAATCAAATGATTAAAATCGAGATAAAAATTAATTTTTTCCAGCTCAAGCAAATACCTGCTTCTGAAATAGTCGCTATCAACAGAATTGTTTATCTCTGAAAGCTTTTTATCCAATGCCTCTGACTCAATTTCAAACAATTTCTCAATTCTTTTTTCACGCAGCTTTTTAATATATAAAAGCTTTGAGGAATCTGTACTATCACGATATGCAGTATATTTTAAATATTCTTCAGCAAGCTTTATAATGCCTGAGCCAAGCTTGCGCATTGTTGAATCGTTATACTCTTTATCACTGTAAAGCTTTTTAAAAAGCTTCTCCTTTTCTAGCTCCTTTCCTGTAAAATCAGGATATCCTTTTTTAATCTCATCAAAAAAACGGATAAGGTAGCTGCCCTCTTTATTGAAAAATGGACTTTCAATAAACTTCCGGAACTCCTTTAGCTCTTCAGCTGAAAATACCTGTAATATTTTGATTAATTTAGAGTTATACATATTCCTCACAAATTAACAATTAATTATTTAAGATTTTATTCATTTTTGTGAATATATCATCAAAATCATGATCTTATTGATCTGTTATTTTCCCTCACAAATATCAATAATTTTCTTTTTATAAGGAGCTTTTTTAGAATAGATTTGTTCAATTAACTAATAATTTTTAAACCAATAAAATACAGGCATTAAATCCTTGATTTAAAAAATTAATAGATTTAATTTAAAAAATATCTAAAGGAGGTATAATATGAAAAAACTATTTAAAATTCTCGGCATAGTACTGGTAATTGTACTGGTATTTGCAGGAGGAGGATACATTTATCTGGTTTCTGCTTTTCCAAAGGTGAGTGCGGCACCTGAGCTTAAGATAGAACCAACCCCTGAACGAATTGAACGCGGTAAATTCCTTGCCAACAGCTTTGCATTCTGTATTGATTGCCACAGCGACCGGGACCTGAATAAATTCGGCTTTCCCGTTAAACCGGGCACTGAAGGACAAGGCGGCATTGATTACGGTGAAGGCGCAGGGTTTGTACCTGCAGCAAATATTACTTCAGATAAAGAGACAGGTTTAGGCAGCTGGACAGACGGTGAAATATTCCGCGCAATTACTGCCGGTGTAAGTAAAGATGGCAGGTTCCTTGCTCCAATGATGCCTTATCCTATGTTTGCACAAATGGATAAAGAAGACCTGTATTCAATTATAGCATATATTAAAACACTTCCGGCAATTAAAAATAAAGTCCAGGAAAAGAACCTTAAATTCCCGGTTAGCCTCATCTTCAGAACCATTCCTGCTGATGCGAACAATTTCGGGAAGAGACCTGATGGTACAGATAAGATAAAACTGGGTGAGTATTACGGTGCAGCCTGTAAATTCTGCCATTCACAAAGTGATAAGGGTAACATTATACCGGGAAAAGAATTTGCCGGCGGGGTAGAATTCCAGATGCCTGATGGTTCTGTAGTCCGGTCTTCAAATATCACTCCTGATAAGGAAACAGGTATTGGCAATATGACCAAAGATATATTCATAGCTAAATTTAAAGCTTGCCTTAATGAAGCTAATTTAGACCCTAAATCAAGAGGTTACAACACTCCTATGGCATGGAATTTCATAGCCAAAACAGCATCAGATGATGACCTTGGCGCAATATACGATTACTTAATGGTACAAAAACCCATTAATAATAAAGTTGATAAAGTTACCCTGCAGGGTGTAAAATAATTGATCTGTACAATTTTATAGTTAAAAAAAGGGGACGAAAGTCCCCTTTTTTGCTTTTCATTTGTAATGCATTAATAATAATTATTAAAAATTGAAGTACAGGTTTCAATTAATTAAAAATGTGATATCCATTAAATATTCTCCCTTGGAAATATGATTATCAAAGGTTAAATTGGTATAATAATCTAACAAAAAATAAGAAATGAATCAAAAAATTAAATATTTTGCATTAATCCTCTTTTTATGTTCATTTACTTCCATAGCCCAGGATTTGTTTATAGAAAACAATCCATATGATAAAGCAGATGAATATACAAAATCTAAAAAATCATTTAACCGTGAAAGATGGTTTTACGAACAAAGAATGTTCCCAAATAATTATTTACCTGAAGATGCGTACGGTAAATCTATTGAACAAAGAAATGCAATGAGGCAAACCAATGGATTTGCCTTTGATAATGGTGTTACATGGACAAGTATCGGACCCACACCAGGATATTATTTTGCTTACTCAAATATATCAGGTAGGATAGCTACAGTAAAGTATGATCCTGTTAATCCGAACATAATTTACCTGGGGGCAGCTTATGGCGGAGTGTGGAAATCTACCAATGGAGGAAATAATTTTTCACCGGTCTCAGATTTTGAATTATCAATGTCATCTGGCTCAATTTGTATTGATCCCACAAATCCCAATATTGTTTATTATGGTACCGGTGAGGCTACCTATAGCTCAACTTCTTATTATGGCAGGGGCATAATGAAATCAACAGATGCCGGCGCGACTTGGGTAAATTACACTGCCGGACTTACATATTTTACGTACTGCTCAAGAATAGTAATCCGCCCGGGATTTCCAAACCAGATCTTTGCCGCATTGGGAAATACAGGTTTGATGAAATCAACTAACGGAGGAATGAACTGGACAATGGTTGCTGCGGGCAGATGTGATGATATAGTCTTTGCTCCAGATGGACTAAGGGCTTATACTATTGGCAGCGGGACAGGTTATAAGATCTCTACAGATGGCGGTGCAACATTCACAGTTAATTCGACAATTCCGCTTGGTGTCAGGAATCATTTAGCAATATGTAAAACTTCGCCGGAAATTCTTTACAGCTCAGTTTATACAGGTTCATCAATTAATGTTTATAAATCAACAGATTTCGGTGTAAATTTCACTCAAATTGCTATTGGCCAGGATTTTAATGGTGGACAGGCATGGTATGATTTCTACATTCATGTAAATCCGTTTGATGCAAACTATGCTTATGTTGGCGCAGTAGATATATGGCGCACAACAAACGGAGGAACCAGTTTTGAGAATATTACATACGGTTATAGCGGCGGAGTAGTGCATGTAGATGAACATAACATGGATTTTAATCCGGCTAATTCCAATGAACTTGTTGCAGTGAATGACGGAGGTATCTGGAAATCAACTGACAGGGGTACAAGCTGGATAAACCTGAATGCAGGCTTAACGCTGACTCAATTTTACAGGATATCTTCTGACCCCAATAACGTTGACCACCTTGCCGGCGGCACACAGGATAACGGCACACAAAGAACATTGGGAACAGCTAACTGGTCCGCGGCATTTGGCGGCGATGGCGGAGAAGTTTGTTTTAATACCCCAAACCCGCAGTTCATTCTTGGTGAAACTCAAAATAATGGTGTTATGCGTTCACAGAACGGCGGTGCCAGCTGGTTAAACGCAACCAGCGGTTTAACCGGTACCGGCGCATGGGTTGGTCCGTTAATATCTCATCCAACCATTGTTGCCAAATTTTACACGGCAAGATCACAGGTGTTTGAAACAAATGATGGAGGTTCATCATGGACTCCGATATCTTCAGGGACAAGCGGAACTATAAGAGAAATGGCAATAAGCCGCAGTGACCCCTCGGTAATGTATGCAACTGCGGGTAATTTTGTATTTGTTTCCACCAACGGAGGTGTAAATTTTACAAACGTAACAGCCGGTATGCCAAGCAGAGTTATATCCAGTGTTTATGTTCACCCGGATTCTTCTCAGGTTGCGCTTGTTACGTTTTCAGGCTTCGGAGGCGGAAAAGTCTACAAAACCACAAACGGAGGAACAAATTGGAGTAATCTCAGCAGTAATCTTCCTGATTCACCAGTTAATGATCTATTGATATATTACCCCGGAACTCCTACCAGCATATACTATGCAGCTATGGATATTGGTGTATTTTTCACCAGTAATTATGGTACTTCATGGTATGAGCTTGCTGATGGTTTACCAAATACAGTTGCAATGCATTTGGATTACAATCAAACTGCAAACAGGCTGAGAGTTGGTACACACGGAAGAGGTGTTTGGGAAACCCAAAATCCAATTGGACTGATAAATTATAATCATAATATCCCTGAGAAGTTTTCTTTGCAGCAAAACTATCCCAATCCTTTTAACCCTGTAACAACAATAAAGTATGATATCTTAAAAGGAGGTTTTGTAAAGCTTGCAGTATATGATATTCTTGGAAGAGAATTAAAAGCTTTAATTAACCAGGATCAAAAACCCGGAACATATACCGTTCAGTTTGATGCAGGAGATCTTTCAAGCGGAACATATTTTTATAAATTAACCGCTAACGGATATACTGATACAAAGAAAATGATGGTGATCAAGTAGTTGTAAGTTTCCCTGTATTTGTTTCTTTAAGGGGATTAATTATTCTGATTTATATTATTAATAAGATAGATATAAAAAAAATGGGAGCATGCTCCCATTTTTTTATTTACTCAAAATCAATCAAACACTGCATCGGTAGCATGAAAGTGATCGCTGTGCAAATGACCCGTTAAAGTAACTTTTTTTGAATAATCACCGCTGTTTGGCAGTTCCTTACCAAGCGAAACTTTCTTTTCTGTGCCTTCTTTGTCTTTTACGTAAAATATTACGCCGCCTTCAGGACTTGGAGTAATTCCTTTATCATGCAGAATTTCAACTTTTATATTTTTGCTGGCAGTACTGTTAATATCAAATTTGCTGAAAGTAACTGTATCAGATTGTGAGGCGGTATATACACTGTAACCAAGGTATACAAGGAATAAAACAACAATTGAAAGCAAAATGAATTTTACCTGTTTTGTCATAGCTTAAGCTTTATTATTTTATTTATTTTTTACGTATTTATCAAGGAACTTTACCATTTTAGGATAGAGGTCAAGCCTGTTCTTTTGTTTTGCGATACCATGTCCTTCATCTTCATAAATATAAAGCTCTGATACTCCCCCGTTATTTAATATTGCGCTGTTCATCTGTTCTGCTTCACCCACAGGCACCCTTGGGTCATTCCTGCCGTGTACTATCATAATAGGTGCTTTGATATTCTTAACTTTATTTAAAGGTGAAATAGTTTCAAGGAAATCCTTATCTTTTTCAAGGCTGCCATACTCGCTTTCCCTGTTATTTTTCCTGTAATCACTGGTATTCTGCAAAAATGTTACAAAATTTGAGATCCCTACTACATCAACACCGGCTGCAAAAAGCTCAGGATAAAGTGTCATACAGGCAAGTACCATGTAGCCGCCGTAGCTTCCGCCGTAAACTGCTATCCTGCCTGCATCAATATCCTGACGTGTCTTTAAATATTCCACAAGCCATGCAATATCTTTTACGGAATTTTCCCTGTTCCTTACATTATCCAGTGCAGCAAATTTTTTACCGTAGCCGGTGCTGCCTCTCACATTAGGCTCTATTACCATATAACCTGCACTGACAAAATACTGGTATAATGGCGCAAAGCCATAAGTTGATTGCCCTTCGGGTCCGCCATGTATTGATATGATACATGGCAGCTTTTTGCCATCACTGTTTTCGGGCTTGTACACAAACGCAGGAATTTCAAGACCGTCAAAAGTTTTATAGCTGATAAGCTCAGGCTCAACAAATGCTGCGGGGTCTATGCCTGCCATTGAAGGATAAGTTACCTGTGTAACTATCCCGGTAACGTAATTCCACTCATATAACACCGAAGGATTTGATGCAGAGTTAATTCCTATAATTACTTTTGGTGACCTGTGGGCAAATTTTACTGCGGTCACACTCCTGCTTACCAGTTTTTCCGGAATAGCAATTTCTTTATTTTCCACCAGGTCATACATATAAAGCCTGTCATATCCCCTGTCATTAATCATTACTATAATTTTTGTCCGGTCCGGTGAAAAATATACTCTCGATACATCCATACTTTTGAAATTTTCAGGGAATGAAAATGAAGGGTAAGAAGTTTTTCCCGTATTCATATCATAGATTCCTATCCTGAATAAATCATTTTTCTCATTTGTTGTAAAATACAGTTTGTCACCTTTTGCATCAAATGATGCGGCATAGAATTCCGCAGGGTCCCTGAAATTATCATGAGTAGTAATTAGCTTCAGCTCTTTTGTCCTTAAATCAAGCAGGTAAAGATCGTTATCATAAGTTGTATATGATCTTGTTACTATCATTTTCAGGCCGTCATGTGATATTACCGAAGGATAATTTGAGTGATCACTTGAAAGCACCATTTCATCACTGGCAGAAATTAAATTATGGATATATATATCATAAAAATAAGGTGAGCGTTTATTACTGTAATATGTGTAAAATGAGCCGTCATCAGCCCATGAGCCAAAGCCGTATAGAACCTTGGGTGCATTATCAGTTAACATGGTCAGGTCTGTTCCGCTGCCATTCATCAAATAGAACTGGTTATACTCAGAACCGCCTTCATCCCTTTCAATCAAAATAATATCATTTGCAGGGTTTGGGGAGTAATCAGAAACTCTATCCCTGAAAAATGTAAGCTGCATCGGCCAGCTTCCCGGGCTGTTAACATACCATAGCTGGCTGGTACCGGTTATATTCATAGTAAAGCAGATCCTGCTGTCATCAAATGAATATTCCGGCGATCCTGCACCTCTTATGCTGAGATACTGCTCAATTGAAAATTGCTGTGAATATAAATGGCAGGTAAAAAAAAGAAGAAAGAAAAAAAATCTGAATAATATTTTCATTTTATTCATTAATTAAAAATTGCTCAGTTTCATGATCATCCGGGAGGCCACTGCATCTGCCTGCCTGAGAGAAGGTGTAAGTGCAGGTGAAAAACAGTTTGCCCTGCTATTTCATTGCAGTTCATTACAAGCCTGTATCCGCTCAGCTTATTCTTTTTAGCGATCTCTGCTGCCGCCTGAATAAGCTTCCCTGCAATATCTGAATTTGAGGTGTCAATTTCGTATGGTGTGCTGATATGAGATTTTGGAATAATAACTATATGTACCGGTGCCTGCGGACTGATATCATTAAATGCAACCACATCATCATTCTCATAAATAAATTCCGAGGGAATCTCTTTATTTACAATCCTGCAGAAAAGACAATTTTCCATTTTCACTTATTATCTTTTGGTTCATCTGTAGGTGTCTGTACTTCCGGTGTTATCTCTGTCGGGGAATTATTGTCCGGCTGCTGCTGGTTTGGTTCCTGGTTATTCGGTGTCTGTTTGCCGGGGTCAGTCTGCCCGGGGTTATCCTCGGGTGAATTCTGCTTTTCGATCTTTTCCTCAACTTCGTTCTTTAAAGGATCATCCTTAACAGGTTCTTTTAGCTCTGTTTCCTTCTGAAGCTGGGTAGAATCAATTTTGCCTTCACTGTTTAATGGATCTTCAATGTTCTTTTTCCCCTCTTCATTATTCTTAATTCCCGAGCTGTCAATCAGATTTGTCTTATTGAAAGTCTCATATTCTTCAACCTTCTGCATAACCATCGCGGCGGCTTCTGAATTTGGAATACCTTTTACCAGCGATGAATAATAAATGTATGCGCTGTCATTCCGGTTGAAAATATTTTCATATATCCAGCCTGCACCGTAATAAGCCTTATCTATATGTACAGAAGAAGGATAAGTTACTATTAAAGTCCTGAAATTATTAAGCGCGGTAACATAATCTTTATTGATAAAGCTTGTTTCAGCAGCGCTGTATAAAGAATCGCTGGAATCACCTGTATACTCATCTATCATTGACATATTAAGCAGCTTCCTGCTTGAATTTGCCACATTTGAACGCGGGTAATCTTTTACAATGATATTAAGCACTTCATCACTTTTAGCATTATCATCCATCTTTCTGTAAAGAGCAGAAAGAGCAAAAAGCACTTTGGCATTGAAATCATATTCTGTTGATTCATTAAGAGCTTCCTTCAGGTAAAATTCACATGAATCTGTCCTGTTAAGGTCATACAGGAACAGCTCTGCAAGCTCAAACTTAGCCGAAGCTACCTGCTTTTCTTTGATATGGCTAGTATCTACAGGCTGAATTACGAGTATGGAATCGCTCAGGACACTATCCCTGAAGCTTATGCCGCTGATGCCGCCTGATTTTCCGTTATCACCATCGTTCTTATTGGGAAGCTTGTTCGGATCGGTTTCTTTGCCATAATCTTTTGATGTTTTCTTCTTAAACTCTTCGTCATACTCTGTATTAATAGCTGAGCCTGTGATAATTCCCTTTAACTCAAAATATCTTTTAAAAGTGTTGGTTTTCAGGGAAGCCTCTTTGGAATAAGATCCTGCGCTGTTCTGTTCTGTTGAAAACCTGTAATAGCGAAGTGCATTCAGGTAATCATTTTTGCTTTCAAAAAACTTACCTATTTTAAAGCTTGCGTCTGCCGATGAAATTGAGGAAGGAAAATTCTTTATCACATCATAATACTGAAGCAGTGATGTTTTATTATCCTTTTTTTCTTCGTAGTAAAGAGCTTTTAAATAATTTACCTGGCTTAAGTTCTGCGGTACATCCTTATATTTTACCTGGAGGTCTTCGATAATATCAATTGAATTCTTGAAGTCACCGCTTAATACTTCGTATTTCGCAGTATTAAGCCTTGAAAGATACTCAAGGTCATAAGAAGCATCGTAATCAAGCACTTTATCAAATTCTTTGGCTGCAGATTTCAGGTCTGTCTTGGCAGTTACCGAAGCCACAAGGAACTGCATCTGCGCTTTGAACTCATTATCCCTGGAAAATTCTATAGCGCTTTTAAAGTTCTTTATAGCGTTAATGTAGTCCTTTTTGTTAAGATAATATTCAGCAAGCGACTGGTAGCTTTCAGAAATTACAACCTTATCATTTGAAGTTTTAATAAGATCATTGAATCTTTCCAAAGCCGGCTTTTCATTTTCAAGCCTTAGCTGCGTTTTGGCAAGGTTTAAAAGCGCTTCATCAAGATATCGGCTTGATTTAAGCCTTGATATGAATTCACTGAACTTTCTTTCAGCCTTTAGGTAGTCACCAAGGTAAAAATAAGATTTACCTATAAGCAGAACTGAACGATCCATGAACTGGCTGCTTTTATGATACTGTATTACTTTGGAAGCTTTTTCAATCGCTAAATTGAATTTATCAATTGCTTCCTGTGATAACTGCGCTTTCGCAAAAATTGAATCCTGCTTTAAGTTATAATTTGCAAGAACCCTTGTAACATAATCATCGTATGCATCTGAAAAATTCTCGTTGGCGTTGAAATATGTGTTAAAGTAAGTGCTGAAGTTCTCTATCCTGTTGCCTATGAACATAAACCCGGTAAAATCCTGAAAATCTTTATCGAGGGTAAGATCATAGTTAGGTTCAGGATCATCTACATCCTTATTTTGCTTCTCGTCATATGTTTTATAATTGAAAGTAGAACAGGCTGAAATAGCGAATAATGTGCAAAAAGCCAGTATTTTGGAAATTTTGAGGTATTTCATATATTAAAATTAAGCTTTTAAAACAGAAATTACAATGATTATCTGGATTTTTTAACGAAATTTTATGGTTAAAAATTTCAACGCTTTATATATTTACTGCATTATTTCATAAAATTTGTTAAGTTATATTAGTTACTTACTATATATATTTATTGGTTGATTTTACGTATTATTTATAATATTATTAGATAATTATTCACAAATTAACATAAACTCACAAATGAAAAGTAAAACTATTTTATTGTTTTTGCTGTTATTTTCCATTTGTATCAATTCATATTCCCAGATTGATCCAAATGAACCTGTTTCAAATACATTTTATCCACTCAGACTTGAACTTCCAAGAGTATTTACACAGGAACCATACGGAATTGATGCTGTTGTTTCTGTAGGACCTTTTGATAATTACCAGGTTTCTACTAGTCCAGGTTTTGCAGAAACCGATATTGCTGTAAACCCCCGCGACCCGTTAAATTTTGTAGCAAGTGATAACAGGGTTACAGGTTTTTCAGGTACACCGTTAATATACTATACAACTGATGGCGGCGTTACATGGTTAAGCACCTCAATTTCTTCCAACCAGGGTGACCCCGTTTTCTGCGCAGACAGCTTAGGAAATTTTTATTGCGCAGTACTTTCAAGCGGTATCAGGATGCTTAAATCAACAAATAAAGGCGCTACATGGACAAACTTAGGTAATATTGTAAATAATGCCAATGCTGATAAAGAATGGATTGCAGCTGACCAGACCGGCGGAACATACCAGAATCATGTTTATATGGCTTATGTTAATTTTACAAGCGGTGCAACTGTAGATTTCTGGAGAAGCACCAACAACGGTACATCATGGAGCCTTATTGGCAATATGGGTACAGGTACACCAAATCCCGGACCGAACGTATGCGTTGGACCAAACGGAAGAGTTTACCTCTCCTGGTATAACGGCGGCGGTACATCTGTTAGAGTATCAACTGATGGCGGCGCAACATTTTCGGCAGCTGTAATAGCTTCTGCACACACAACACCCGGAACAGTTAACGCATCAGGAAGAAATGTTCTCAAAACTGATATCCGTGTTAACGGTATGCCCCAGATTGCTGTGGATATGTCAAACACTTCACGCAGGGGTTATATTTATGATGTGTATGCATCCAACCCTCCGGGTCCTGATGCAGCAGATATTTTCTGCACCAGGTCAACCGATGGCGGTGTTACATGGAGCTCAAGTTCTCCAGTTAGAGTTAATGATGACGCAACATTTACAGATCAGTGGATGTGCGATGTATCTGTTGACCTCCAGGGCAGAGTTTGGGCTTTCTGGTGGGATTCAAGAAATGACGACCCCAATAACCTCTTAACCGATACATACGGTGCAGTATCTACTGATGGCGGATTAACATTTACCAATTTTAAAATAGGCAACCAGAATTTTAATCCTGCAGTTGTAAAAATATTCCAGGCTGCAAACCATTACTATCTTGGCGATTACCAGGGTATTGCCGGAAGAACGAACACAATGCCGTTCTACTGCGCGCAGAATAACTCACTTAATGATTTCACAGCATACCTGCCTGACTACGGTATTTCTTTCAATAAAACAATTGATAGCATCAATGCAACATCAACATCTGTTGTAAGGATGAGAAACCCTGTAATGGGACCGTATGCCGGCACAGTAACCTACACAACCAGCATTTCACCGTCACCATCACCGGGAACATTAACACCAACATTCTCACCTTCAAACGTAAGAACATTCACAGGTGTTAATGATTCAGTACTTATAAATACAACATCAACTGCAAATGTTCCTTTAGGTCTATATACTGTAACAGTTACCGGAACAGAAACAGGCGGTCCAAGGGTTCATACCAGGTCATACCAGATAAGGGTTGGCTCTTTTGTAGGTATACAGAACACCAACAGCGAAGTTCCAGCTGTTTATTCATTACAGCAGAACTATCCAAATCCTTTTAACCCTGTAACAAACATAAAATTCGGCTTACCAAAGGGTTCTTTTGTAACACTGAAAATTTATGATATGCTTGGCAAAGAAGTTGCATCACTTGTCAATAATATGAACCTCGCAGCAGGAAATTATACTTATGATTTCAATGCTGTGAATGTACCGAGCGGAATTTATTTCTATAAGCTCTCAGCAGGTGATTTTTCAGATGTTAAGAAAATGACTTTAATAAAGTAACTATTTTTTCAACCTGTCAGATTTGTGAATCTGACAAAATCAAATATTTTAAAAAGAGCGTCCATTGGGCGCTCTTTTTTTATGCCCAACTCATCGGATGTCTATAAGAGTATCTGCTTTTGCAGTCATCCGTTGAGTGTAATTCCAATACAAATAGAAAATAATCGTGCCACGCAGCGAGGTATATATAGATTTATTAGCTGTGTATGATTTCATTTTTATTTTTTTATACTAATATTAGATTTATTCGGGGGACGGGTAACTTTTCCAGAGCTATTTATTAAATCACTTATACAATCATATTTTATAATTATATTAGTGTAACCAAAACATCAATATATCATGAGATCAAAGCTTACAATTTTGGTTTTCTGCTTAACCCTGCTAACATCCATCAATACAAAATCACAGGATTTCAACTTATTTAACCCATCCAGCGAGCTTTACCTTTTTTCTGCCTATGATGAAGGCTCAAATGCATTCAGGAATAATCCCGCCGTACTTGGGCTTGGCCACAGGCTGAATTTTTCAATAAGTGCGCTTATGCATTATGCCGGTTTTAACGGCTTAAATGAGCTTGATGTATCTGTTAATGCCGGATTTCTGGGTCTTGGATTCAGGAAGTATACTGGGTATACCGATTTTTCGCGGCAATATGATGTAGTGAACGGCAATACTGTAGTTCAATACACCGGAACAGCATATATAGAGAATTACAATGTAAGCACATTTTCTCTGGGGCTTGGAGCAGGGAATAAAACAATAACAGCAGGTGTACTTTTTGAGCTGCTGCACAGGGATAATACTCACTCCCCTGCTAACCAGTTTTCCAATTTCCCTAATTTCAGGATGGGGCTTGGGGTATTATTCCGTCCCCTGCCTTACACTTCATTTTCAATGGTATACAAAAACGATGAATCACTGAATATTGAGTACATCACAACCGATAAATTCACTATTGGTGCGGCTATTAGACCTCTTAAAAATGACCGGGTGACTTTAATGGCAGATTATTCGATGTTCCGTTACCACGAAGATTTTTTCAGTAATACACAATTTAAGGCAGGTATTGATCTTAAAATTACAAATGGTTTGTATCTGAACGTGAATTACACACGCAATAAAGAACGTGATAAAAATGAATTCATTGGCGCAGGATTAAGATTTGATTTCCCAAACGGAAGCTTCAGGTATAACCAGTTCTTTAATAACAGCAGGTCAAACATATATTACAAAGATAGTTTTCTGCCTCAGTATGATGTTTACCGAAAAACAGGCGGACATAATTACAGTTACATAGGTTCACAATTATCATTATCATACTCGCTTGAGCGCAGAAAAAGCATAATACCTGAAAAGAAAAAAATAGTAGAAATTACTCTCTCAGGCTCATTGCAGGATTACAACACGGAAGATGTGTTCTTTGGGCTGCTTGGAAAAGGAAAGCGCAGCGTTCACGAAGTAATTGCTGATATTGATTATGCCGCCGCTGATCCTTCTGTAAAGGGAATGATGTTGAAGATCTATCCGCTGGCTACAGGCAGGTTTGAAGTGAATGCGGCAATCGAAGAGCTGACAAATTCCATGGAGCGGTTTAAAAGCAAAGGTAAATCAATAACTGTTTATTTTCCGCAGGATGTTGGACCGGGTGAATACTACATCTCAACTTACGCTGATAATATCATAATGCCCCCTGAAGCTATATTCTTTTACGGTCTAAGCATTAATGTTATGAACTATAACAGCTTCCTGGGTAAATACGGCATTGACCTGCAGACTTTCCACGCGGGCAAATATAAGCTTACTTTCCAGGGGCTTCTTGATTCAACCAGTGAAGAAGGTAAAGAAGTAATTAACCGTGTGCTTGATATCGTTTACGAAAAAATGCTATCCCGTATTGTTACCGGCAGGAACCTTACAGTTGATGATTACCTGAAGGATAAGCTTTCTGCACCGCTGACAGGAAGCGAGGCATTAAGGCTTGGGCTTGTTGATAAAATTGGATGGTACAATGATGCTGTTGATATTTCGCAGAATGAATCAAAGACCACAAACATTGTAAGATCATTCAACCGCAGTGAATGGGATAACGGGTGGAGCGAGCCTGACCAGATAGCAATAATTGGGGTGTACGCAAGTATCACAACCGGCGAAAGCGAACCGCCGCCACCTGTAACCCTTCCGCTGCCTTATATTGGAGGCGGAAGATCTACCGGCTCTGAAACAGTTGTGAAACAGCTTGAAGACGCATTCGCAAACCCAAGAATAAAAGCTATAGTTTTAAGGGTTGATTCCGGCGGCGGTTCAGCATTAGGCTCCGCTGAAATTAATGCTGCAATTATCAGGCTTAAGAAAAAATATAAAAAACCGCTTATCGTATCAATGGGCGGCGCTGCGGCATCGGGCGGTTATTACGTTTCAACAAGTGCGGATAAGATTTTCAGTGATGAGCTGACAGTTACAGGAAGTATTGGTGTATTTACCGCAAGGCCTAACCTGGATAGCCTGCTCTCACAGCAGAAAGTGAAAGTAGAAAATTTCAAGCGCGGCGAAAACTCTGATATCGGCACATTCTACAGGAAGCTGGATGAAAAGGAAGTTGAGATCATACAGGGTATAATAGATTATTATTATGACCGTTTCACAAGCGCGGTATCAGAAGGCAGAAAAATGTCCAGGGAAGAAGTTGAAGCAGTAGCACAGGGAAGGGTTTGGCTCGGCACAGATGCCTTCAACAAAAAGCTTGTTGATGAAATTGGCGGATTATATGAAGCAATAAAGTATGCTAAGAAAAAAACCGGAATTTCAGGCAGGTATAAGCTGGTTTATTACTCAGTACCCGGCGGCAACAAAATAAATGAAATTGTGACATCCTCGGTCATCAGTTATTTCCAGGCAAACCTCGTCAACCTGCTTGGCTTTAGTGATGAAGATGAAGGGCTTGATATAAAATATTAAAATCTGTTTACAATAAACTAAAACATTTACTCCCCCTTTTTAAGGGGGATTTTAATAAGTAACTGGCAGAGTCTCTGCGAAGCAGGACTCTGCTGACTCTAAATAATAGTATTTTTAACCCGGCTAACAGGAACTTTTACATCTATTATAAAGTATAAACTGAAAATCATTAAATTATTTTCATCAGAGATATGAAAGCAATA
>JAPUEV010000204.1:0-1809 GCA_027492415.1 Ignavibacteria bacterium | reverse complement strand
TAAAGTATAAACTGAAAATCATTAAATTATTTTCATCAGAGATATGAAAGCAATAATTATTTTATTTATAATTATATTTAATTTTCACACTTTTTCACAATCCTTATATCAAAATATCAGGATCTCGGATGAAAACACACCCAGCGAAGTTACTATTTCCTATAACCCGATAAATCACCAAAACCTTGTAGCTGCTGCTAATATCGAAACATATTTCTACAGCTTTGATGGCGGCAGGACATGGGCAGTAAGAAAGCTTGAATCAACATTTGGCGTATGGGGTGACCCGTGCATAGTCTCCGACACAAGGGGTAATTTTTATTATTTTCATCTTTCAAACTCATACTCCGATGGCGGCAGATGGCTTGACAGGATAATATGCCAGAAATCAGATGATGGCGGCATTACATTCAGTGATGGCTCTTTTATGGGGGCAAATGCTCCGCACCTGCAGGATAAGGAATGGGCTGCTGTTGACCAGTCTTACTCCCCTTTCAGGAACAATATATACACTGCATGGACACAATGCGGTCAGAAAACATATGATGAAGAAGGTCCTTCCGTGAATCCGCTTGACAGCGCCTCGAATATTATTTTCAGCTTTTCAAGCGATGGCGGCGACTCATGGAGCGAAAGGAAACGAGTTAATGAGCTATCAGGAGCTGAGTGCTCTGATGCCGGCGCTACAACGCTTGGTGTTGTGCCCTGCGTGGGTTTAAACGGCGAAGTGTATCTTACCTGGTCATCACCATACGGTATTATTCTTGATAGATCAACTGACGGCGGACTTAGCTGGTTTGATAAAGATATTAAGGTCTCAGATCTTCCCGGGAATTTTAAATTTACAGTTCCGGGTGTTTACAGGTGTTTCGGTTTTCCTTCTATGGCATGCGATATGA
The DNA here is from genome assembly GCA_027492415.1 of Ignavibacteria bacterium. Classification (GTDB taxonomy): domain Bacteria; phylum Bacteroidota; class Ignavibacteria; order Tepidaquicellales; family OLB5; genus OLB5. Next base: position 910 of record JAPUEV010000204.1, on the reverse strand, counting down.
GCAACAGCATTTACCGCGGTAAGCTTTACATCAGCTGGTGTGACCAGAAGAATGGCTATGATAACACAGATGTATGGATAGCAAGCTCAGTAAATGACGGCTTAACATGGAGCGAACCGGTTAAGGTTAATGATGATAACAGCGGCAGGCACCAGTTCTTTAACTGGATGACAGTGGATCCGGAAACAGGTATCATATACGTAGTATTTTATGACCGCAGAAATTATGATGATGAACGCACTGATGTTTACCTTGCAAGCTCATCTGATGGAGGCATTACTTTTATGAATGAACGGATAAGCGAAAGCCCTTTCTTTCCGATTTCAGAAACATTTATGGGAGACTACACCAATATTACCGCTGTAAACGGAATGGTTCGCCCTATATGGACCCGGCTGGACAGTAATTCATTAAGTATTTATACAGCTATTATTGATAAATAATAAACAATAATTTACGTTTTTAAGAAATAATCCTTCTTTTTGATTCCCATAATTTTAAATTATCTTCCTTTAAAATCTTAACTAATTTCCTTATTTTACTGTTATAATCAATAAAAATCACAAATGAAAACTTCTCTGGTTTTACTACTCGTTTTATTAACTTCATCCGTATTTTCACAATCATCATATACAAATATTCAGATAAGCGGAACAGGCGGTCCAAATGAACCTTCAATCTGCATCAACCCGAAAAATACAAATCAATTGGTAGCAGGCGCCAATACTGATAAAGTTTACCGCTCATCAGATGGCGGCTCAACGTGGACAAGCGGAATAATTACGGGAACATATACTGTATGGGGCTACCCTTGTATAATTACCGATACACTCGGAAATTATTATTACTTCCACCTTGTAAACGGCGCAAGCTTTAGTGACAGAATCGGTGTACATAAATCAACCAACGC
>JAPUEV010000203.1 GCA_027492415.1 Ignavibacteria bacterium | reverse complement strand
ACTACATGAAAAAACATACGGTTGAACGGTTTAAAAACGCCGATATTAATGCTTACATCGCTTGGTGAGACAGAAGATAAGGTCAAAGGACTCGACCTTGGCGCAGATGATTACCTTACCAAGCCATTTGCATTTGATGAATTCCTGGCAAGGATACGTGCCCTGATAAGGCGCGGCGGGGGCGGAGAGGCAACAATGCTAAAGCTTGCTGATCTTGAGCTTGAGCTGCTTGAAAGGAAAGTGAAACGCGCGGATAAGGAAGTGCAGCTTACACAAAAAGAATTCGCGCTGCTTGAATACCTGCTGAGGAATAAAAGGAAGGTTATGACAAGGACACAGATATCTGAACATGTATGGGGAATTGATTTTGATACAGGCAGCAACGTTGTTGATTCATACATAAAAATGCTTCGAAAAAAAATTGATAAGGATTTTTCACCACAGCTTATACACACTATTGTTGGAGTAGGGTACGTAATGCGTGAAGAAAAATGAACCCAGAAAAACCGGAAACAGGACTTAAACCAATCAAAGCAAATTCCTTTAAGCGTATATTTAAAACCATAAGGGGCAAGCTTACTCTTTCATTCATAACTATATTCGGTATTACGCTTATTATTTTCAGCTTTGTGCTTTACAATGTATTTGCAAAGCAGAGCAGGGATGATTTTGATATTGTGATGACAGTGCTTGCATCATCAATTTCAGAAACGATAAGGGAGAACGGAATTAACCAGGATATACTGAACGAGGTTAAGGAGTTCAACAACCCCGGACTATCGGCATTCTACGGCTACACACAGGTATATAATTCGACGGAAACAATAGTGATGCAGTCAACCCAGCTTAATGATATTACCATGCCTGTATCAAGAGAGCTGTTGCTTTCGGCTTTAAACGGCAGGCGTGAAACCGCAACCGTTTACAGCGAGGCACCCGGCGGATTGTGGGATAACCACGGCACAAGGATGATATACTTTCCGGCAACTCATCACCAGCATAAATATGTGGTTGTGCTTATAGCGCCGCTTAGCAGTGTTGAAACAATGCTGAGCAATTTAAGGCTGATAATATTTATTGCGATTCCCGTCACACTGCTGCTTGCCTCGCTTGTTGGCTGGGTATTTTCAAAGCGGGCATACGCGCCGGTTGGTGAGCTTGTGAGCAAGGCTAATACTATCACAGCGGAAAAGCTTCATTCACGGCTGAAGGTAAGCGATGCGGATGACGAGATATCTCATCTTGCAGAAACTCTGAACAGTATGATAGAGCGCCTTGAGGAATCATTTAAAACGCTGAAACAGTTCACAAGCGACGCATCGCATGAGCTAAGAACGCCTCTTACGATCATAAGAGGTGAAATTGAAGTAGCGCTAAAGAAGCAGCGTGATAATACAGAATATGAAGATATCCTGAAGGATAATCTTGAAGAGGTGAAGAGGCTTCAGAATATTGTTGAGGGCTTATTGACATTAAGCCAGTATGAGAATAATAAAATATCGATACAGAAAGAAAAGATAAATCTTGCAGATATTGTAATTGAATCACTGACAAAAAGCCAGATACTTGCAGAACGCAAGAACATTAAGCTGGTTCTTAAGCTTGAAGAAGATAACCCGGAGAGCATATATATAACGGGTGATAACAGGAAGCTTTTGAATGTATTTTTGAACCTGTTTGATAATGCGATAAAATACTCAAACGATAACAGCGAGATATTATGCTTTACAGGCAGGACAAAAAAAGAAGGTTTTGCATTTGTCACCATTAAAGATGAAGGTATAGGGATAGGCGAGGAATCATTGAAGAATATTTTTGAAAGGTTTTACCGTGCTGATTCATCCCGTACACGGGGAGAGAGCTACAGCCTGGGTTTGGGGCTTTCAATAGTTAAAGCAGTAATAGAAGCGCATGGCGGCAGTATAGAAGTAAAGAGCGAAGAAGAAAAGGGCTCAGCATTCACGGTATTTCTGCCGGTGAGTGAGCATTAAGTTTACCCGATTATAATCCTTTACAACAAAAATTATGAAATGAAAATTTTTTCATCTCTTTTTCATATGGTTTCCAGACGGGTGTTATATTTTTGTAACATAGAAATTAAACAAGGGAAACAGAATCCCTGAAAACTAAATAAGGAGTATTAAAAAACGATGAATGCTTTAAAAAAATCAATGATGATTTTACTTGCAGCCATCCTGATCGCCGCAGCTCCTTTAAGCAGTTCAATGTTTGCTTCAGAGAAATCAAAAACAGAGCAGACCACAAAACACAAACACAAAAAGCATAAAAAGCACAAAAAATCAACAAAAACCACAAAAACAACCACAAACGATAAAACAAAAGATAACAAAACAAACGGCAATAACACAACAAAAGATAACAAAAACAACAAAAAATAAGAAAAACACTCAAAAAATAACGTTTTTCATTTAAGAAGTTAGCTGTGGTGGCTAGGATGCGGCGGATAAGTACCCCCGCCGCTCACATAAAGCCTGTCAAAAATTGACAGGCTTTTTTGTTTCCATGCGTGAAACATTAATCTAAAAATTACCTGCAAAACAGGGTTTTTAACCTTTTAAATTATTTGATTTTCAGATATATTTACGGTTCAGCCTTTAAAATCTGCACTATATAATTACATGGTATTTGTACAAGTAATTGCCTGTATATGATAGCCTTGAACTTATTATAACTGTTTTAGAATATTATAATTTTGCAGATCACCCGGTTGAAATTTTTTATTGCAGAGAAATATTACATTAGCATAAAAATATATTTTTAAAGAAAAGGAGTATTACAGTTAACATGTCTTTGTTGAAAGCAAAACTTGCTTCTCAAGTTCCGGATTTGAAAGATCGAGTACGGAATTTGGGAAAGAATTACGGAAGTAAAGTTATATCTGAAGTTTCGGTTGAGCAGGTATTAGGCGGCATGCGCGGAATTAAATCATTAATATGCGATACATCTGAGGTTGGTTTGGATTACGGCCTGGTTATCCGCGGAATTCCTATTTTAGAGCTTACCGATAAGCTTCCTGAAGATGTATTATGGTTAATGCTCACAGGTTCATTGCCAACAGAAGAAGAATCAAAGGACCTGCAGCGCGAAATAAATGAAAGAATGGAAGTGCCTGAGTATATCTGGAATATACTTAAAGCATTCCCGAAAGACGCGCATCCTATGAGCTTGCTAAGCGCTTTAGTTACAGCGCTTGGGTATGAATCAAAGTTCAAGCGTGAATATGATAAGGGCTTAAAGAAAGATCTTTACTGGGAATATACCCTTGAAGATTCACTTGACCTTATTGCAAAGATGCCTGTTATCGCATCAGCTATTTACAGGACAAGGTTCGGAAAAGGCGATATCATAAAGCCTAAGAAAGATCTTGACTGGGGCGCAAACTACGCATACATGCTTGGTGTTGAAGGCAATATGGATGAATGGTACAAGCTGATGAGAATGTATATGGTGGTTCATTGTGATCATGAAAGCGGCAACGTAAGCGCATTCACTTCACACGTGGTTGGTTCAGCTTTAAGTGATGTATATTATTCACTTGCAGCAGGATTGAACGGCCTTGCGGGTCCGCTGCACGGGCTTGCAAACCAGGAATGCCTGAAGTTCGTTCTTGAAACACTCGAGAAATTCGGCAAGGTGCCAAGTGATGAAGAGCTTAAAGCATTCGCAAAAGAAAGACTTGATAAAGGGCTTGTTATACCGGGTTACGGACATGCAGTATTAAGAGTAACTGACCCGCGCTTTACAGCTTCGGTTGAGTGGGGCAAAAAAGTTATTCCAAATGATGACAGGTTTGTAATGGTTGAAAAGCTGTTCAATATTGTACCCGATCTGTTAATTGAGCAGGGTAAGGCAAAAGATCCGTGGCCAAACGTTGATGCTGCAACAGGCGCGCTTTTATACCACTACGGTATAAAGGAATTTGAATATTACACTGTAATATTCAGCGTATCAAGGGCGCTTGGGATATGCTCTCAGCTGATATTAAGCCGCGCAATGGGCGAGCCTATTACAAGGCCTAAATCGGTTACAATGGACTGGCTTGAAAAAACTGTAACAAAATAAAAATTAATAAAAATATATTTGAACGGACAAACAGAAAATAACATTTCACCTGAAGAAGCAGAATTGCAGGATACCGATGCACTTCAAGATGAAGCTGCAGGTGAAGATACATCCAAAGCAGGGGCTATAGCTTTCTTATTGCCTTTGCTTCTTTGTGTATTTATGTTTGTTGGGTTCATACAGGAGCCGGTAAACAAAAAGCATACAAGGCTTACCGGCAGCGAAAATGAAGTACCTGCACCGGATGATAAAACCCCGAAGATAAATTTTTCAGCGCTGCTTGCTGCCGAGGAATTTTCAAAGAACCTTCGTGATACGGTTTACACCGATGAAGATATGTGGCTTGAGCTGAGAATTGACCAGCAGATGCTGTTTGTTCACTACCGCGACGGCAGAACAAAAACTTACAATGTATCAACCGGAAATAAGAATTTAAGCAAGGGTATTGAATCACGCCCGGGACTGTTCGCAGTATTCCTTAAGGAAGAGATCCATAAATCTTCCCAGTTCAATAACGCGCAGATGAATTATTACATGCCGTATAATATGGGTATAGGCTTCCATGGATTGCCGGGCTCAGGTTATTACGGTTTCCTGGGGAAGCAGCCATCTTCACACGGCTGTATCAGGATGAGGAACGAGGATGTAAAGGCGCTCTTTAAGGAAACCAAGATAGGAACAATTGTGCTTGCTCACAGGGGACACACTAACCGTGTTGTTGCATTTGCGCCTGAAGGATTTAAGAATGACGCTGAGTATACCAAGGATGATTACATTAACATGCTTGCATACAACCTGGGTTCAATTATGGAAGGCAAGTATTTCATTAATCCGCCTAAGAGGTTCATACTTGACGGCACAGTACTGCCGAAGAGCGGTGTGAATGTACTTTCAAACCAGGAAATTCCCGAGAAACAGATATTGCCGTTTTCAATTGCAAAGATAGATATGCAAAGAGACCTGCTTGATGATTCACATTTCGGAATATCAGCGGGAATAAAGCAGCCGGAAAACCTTTCGGTTAATTTCGGTGTTTTAGAAAATGATTCATTGGTTACAGAAAATGTTCAGTTTGCAGTTGCACCAGAGATGATCAAAAAATACGTTTATAACCCGGTTGGCATATTGCCTTATTTTGCCCCGAATAAATAATAATTAAAAAAGATAAATTTTCTATGATAAAGTTAGTTGCAATGTATAAAACCCCTGCTGATATAGAAATGTTTGAAAAACATTACTTTGAAAAACATATGCCGATTGTTGATAAGATACCGGGGCTCTTAAAGTCAGAAGTATCAAAGCTTAAGATATTGCCCGGCACAGAATCAGAGTATTATATGATGACAGAGATGTATTATGAGGATATGGATTCATTTAATGCAGCAATGGCAACACCCGAAGGCAAGGCATCTGCAAGGGATATTGTTAATTTTGCCAAGGATAGGGTTGATTTCTTTATTGGGAAGATAAGGTAGTTAGGGTTATAAATTAACCTTTTTTTAATATTTTTAGCAAAAAGTGGGCTTGTATTTATTTTCTTTTTTATCTATAATGCAATCCCGAACAACAGGAAATTGGAACAAAATTTATACTTTTTGGGTATAAATTGTAAAGAAATTATAAATAGATTCACATTTTAACGGAGGTACTATGGTTACCGATAATATTGAGATCCTGCAGGATACAGGATACGGTGCAACAGAACTAAAGAAGACATATCAGAAGTATCTGCAGAGGGCACTTGTGTTTGCAATTCTTATCCACGGCTTTGTAATTGGCACATATTTATTTGCCAATTATCTCAGCAAGATGGAAGATCAGAAGAAAAGTGATGTTCAGCAGAGGATCATTAATGTAAGTGACCTCGAGCCGCCGCCATCAGCAAATGATGAAGAAGAGCCGCCGCCGCCAAAGATCGAAGAGCCGCCGGTTGCTCCGCCCAAAGATCTTACAGCTTTAACACCTGAGCCTGTTGCAAAGGAAAAAGCTGAAGAGCAGACAATTAAAACACAGCAGCAGCTTGAAGACATAAAATCACCTGTAGGCAATAATGACTCAGGCAAGTTCCAGTATTCAGGCAATATAAAAGTTGAAGAAAAGAAGATAGAAGAAAAGATAGAGAAGAAGGAAAAAGTAGTTGAAGAAAAAACCGTATTCCAGTCTTTTGAAGTTGAAAAAGCACCGGAGTGCGTAAACCTTTCACAGGTAAGATCTTCAATGAAATATCCTGAAATTGCAAGAGAAGCAGGCATGGAAGGTAGAGTTACCGTAAAAGTATTGGTTGGACCTGATGGTAACGTTTTAAAAGTAGGTTCAGTTAGCGGACCTGATGTATTCCACGATGAAGTAAGGGATAAAGCTGCAAACCTGCAGTTCACCCCGGGACTTCAGAACGGAAAACCCGTTAAGGTTTGGGTTACTGTACCGTTTAACTTTAAGCTGAACTAAAAATAAATATACCGCAATCTGCTAAATTAACAGTGCGGTGAATAAATTTCAGCTTTAACAGGATGTGAAATATTAATTGAAAGTATATAATTATTTTACAATAGGAATTTCCCTCATCTTTCTGGTGATGGGAATTCTTATTTTAACAGGTGCCTATAACACCGCAGAGCTTTTTAAAGGTAACGAATTTTTCCGCTGGATATTCGGGGGGATACTGGTAGTGTACGGAATTTTCAGGGCTTACAATGCATATCTAAAAATGCAGAACCAGGGCAGAAAATTAAGATATTACGACCGGGAAGAAGATTAAAAGAACAAAATCCTCACGTTAACTGTTAAAAAATATATGAAAGCCGAACTAAAAATAATAATGTTAATTACGGTATTAACTGCCGCATTGGCATTTAATGGCTGTGACTATACTGTAAAGAAATCAGTTTCAACTACCGGCGAAATTACCGTTGGGGTTGATGAAGGTATATCGCCTGTGGTTAAGGAAGAAGCTTCAGAATTTATGAGGCTTAACAATGAAGCCAAAGTTAACCTGCAGGTTAAGACCACAAAAGAAGTTATTGCAGACCTGAACAACGGCTCATACAAAACCATTGTTGTAGGACGTGACCTTACAAAAGAAGAAGCCGATATTTTTGCGAACAATAAAATTGAGATAAAGAAAAGCTCTTTTGCCAGGGATGGCATTGGCGTGATTGTTAATCCAAAAAATATGCTGACAAAGCTTAATTTTAATGAGCTAAAGCGTATCTTTACAGGTGAACAGAAAGAGTGGAGCGAGCTTGACGGAGATAACAAAAATGTATCAACGGGCAAAATAAAAGTTTTCATAGCAAGGAAGAATGCATCTATACATGATATCTTCAAAGAGAGAGTTTTGGCAGGTGCAGATTTCGGTCCAAATGATGTGATTTGCAGCACCTCAACACAGATGATGCAGGAGATAAAATCCAACGAGAACGCTATAGGCTTTATTTCAATGGCGTGGATAACGGTATCAAACGATACGCTTGATGAATCAGTGAAGGCATTAAAGATCGCAGAAGTTGACCCTAAAACAGGAGCTGTTGGCAATTACGTCGGGCTGCACCAGGGATACATAGCAAATAAAACTTACCCGCTTTATACCGATGCGTATATTTTCACTACTGATTTTTCCATGAATCTCTCGGTAGGATTTTCAAGCTTTATGGCATCTTATGACGGCCAGCGGATAGTGCTGAGATCAGGTTTGGTTCCCGTAACACAACCTGTAAAGATAATACAGCTTAATTAATGATTTAGGGCAATGTTACAATCATTTACACTAAAAACAGCTTAAAACAGAAACAATAATAAGGTATTGAAGCTTAAATAATCAGAAACTATAAATTTAATATATTTGAAAATGTATACTAAATATTTGTTAAGAGCGATTACGTTTTTCATGATATTTGCAGCAGCAGTTAACGCGCAGGATAACCTTGAAAAAGGCATCGATGCGGTTAAAAGAGGTGATTACCTTGGCGGCTTAAACCTGCTAAAAGGTGTATCCAAAGATTCATACGACGCAAACCTTTATTACGGAATAGCACTGTTCCAGACAGGCTCCGTTAAAGACGCAGAAAAGACACTTAAAGATGCGGTAAAAAAAGACGAAGAGCGTCCCGAGGCTTATTCAGCTTTAGGCGAGCTTTATACATCACAGAAGAATTACGGCGAGGCAACATCACAGTTTGAAAAGGCAAGGAAATACCTGCCGCTTAACAAAACCAAGGATGACCTTGATAAAGCTGAAATTGAAACTATAATAAATGTACTAAGCGCAGAAGCTGATAACTTTATCGCAGACGGAAAAGTTGATAAAGCTATTGCTTCATTGACCACAGCAAAAACATATGATGATAAGAACCCGATGATATATGTCGGGCTTGGTGACGCATATCTTGCAAGAGGCGCATATGACCCGGCAAAATCAAACTATGACCAGTCATTAAAGCTTAAGCCAAATTACGCGCCTGCATTATTCGGTTTGGGTAAAATTTCATTCAAACAGAAAAAATACAGCGCAGCGCTTGAGAATTATATTAAATCCTCAGAAGCAGATAATAATTTTGCACCGGCTTTCTTTGAAAAAGGGCTGATGTTCTACCTGCTCGATAAGTTCACAGATGCTATTGAAGCATTTGAAAGATATGACGCGCTTGTACCGGGCTCACCAAGAGGTAAAACTTATCTTGCAAAATCATACTATGGCAAAGGCGAGTATGATAAAGCTATGGATATACTGAACGAAGTACTAGGTAAAGATGCTACCTATAGCGAAGCAAATAAATACGCTGCTTATGTAATGATAGAAAAGAAGGAATACGCGAAGGCAGATGAATATTTTGCAAAGGTAAAGTCAGAGGATCTTAACGCTGAAGATTATACGAAAAGAGCAAAGATACACGTAGATAAAAAAGAGTTCAGTGATGCATACCAGGATCTTGATAAGGCTGTAGAGCTTGATCCGAATGACGAGAACACATATTTTGAATACGGCAAGGCGCTCTTTTCAGAGCAGAAATACGCTGATGCAAGGTTAAAGTTCAGTAAGGCAATTGAGCTAGGAATACTTAATGTAGCAGCTTATGTATATGCCGGTATCTGTGATTTTTACCTGAATGAATTTGAAAAAGGCACACAGATATTGACAAAGAGCATAGAGCTTAACCCGAATATTGCCAGCGCATATTTATGGAGAGCCAACAACTATGCCGGCTTTACCAAAAACGCAGAAGCATGCGCAGATTATAAAAAATACCTTGAGTTCGAACCAACAGACGCATTTGCGCTTGAACAGGTAAAGAAATTCTGCGGACAGTAAAAAAAGGCAGTGATAACGCATTAATTCAGGTAATAATACAGGTATAGAATAAGATAATGGCAGATTTAAAGGATTTTGTTAAAGGCAGCAAAGAAAGATATATTAAAGAGCTTAAACATTTTTTAAGCTATCCAAGCATAAGCACCAACCCTGAAAATAAAAAGGACGTGCTTGAATGCGCAGAGTATTTAAGAGGCCACATGGAAACAATTGGCATGAAAAATGCCAGGGTTTGCCCCACTGCGGGACACCCCGTTGTTTACTCTGAGTGGCTGGAAGCAGGTAAGGATAAACCAACTGTGCTGATATACGGTCATTACGACGTACAGCCTGTTGATCCCATCGAGCTTTGGACATCACCTCCGTTTGAAGCTGAAATACGCGGTGATAATATTTTCGCACGCGGCTCTGCCGATGATAAGGGGCAGGTGTTCATTCATTTGAAAGCCATTGAAGCTCATTTGAGCCAGAACAAATCTCTGCCGGTTAATATCAAATTACTGATAGAAGGCGAAGAAGAAATAGGCAGCCAGAATCTTGGTGATTTTATCAGGGATAATACTGAACTTCTTAAATGCGATGTTGTTGTTGTATCAGATACATCGATGTTTTCCAAGGACCTGCCAGCACTGGGCTACGCTTTACGCGGATTATGTTATATGCAGATAGACCTGGTTGGTCCAAACCGTGACCTGCACTCAGGGCAGTACGGGGGCTCAGTTGAAAACCCGATAAACGCACTTGCAGAAATGATCTCGAAAATGAAAGATGCTGACGGCAGGATATTAATTGACGGATTTTATGATGATGTTGCGCCGCTAAGCAAGGAAGAAAAAGATAACTTTGCAAAGCTGCCATTTGATGACAAGGAATATGCTGCAGGGCTTGAAGTTGATGAGCTTGCAGGAGAAAAAGGATACAGTACGCTTGAGAGAATATGGTCCAGGCCAACACTTGACTGCAACGGTATATGGGGCGGATTTACTGGAGAAGGCGCAAAGACAGTACTGCCTTCAAAAGCATCCGCAAAGATAAGTATGAGGCTTGTACCGAACCAGGACCCGGATAAAATTGCGCAGCTGTTTGTGGATTTTGTAAAGAAGATAACACCAAAAGGAATTAAGGCTGATGTTTACGGCCAGCATCACGGTAAGCCGTGGATATCACCAATTGACAGCAAGTGGAACCAGGCAGCTATTCGCGCCTTGAAGGAAGGATTCGGCAAAGAGCCGGTATTCATGCGCGAGGGAGGCTCGATACCGATCGTATTCACGCTTGAAGAATGCCTGAAGGCTCCGACTGTATTGCTTGGGTTTGGTCTGCCGGATGAGAACGCACACTCACCGGATGAACACCTGAATTTGAATAATTTCCATAACGGAATATTGACAAGCGCAGTGTTCTATAATGAGCTTTCAGCAGTAAAGTAAGTAATAACAGCCATAGTTCATTTAGGGTTGAAATTATTTTATCAAAGGTTTATCTTTGAAAAGATAAGAAAAATTAAGAGATTAAATAACAGAGAGTTAAGTAAATTATATGCAGCCAAAAACCAAGGGTAAAAAAGTTCAGATAGGTAAATCAAAAGGACCCAAGAGGGAATTTTCATTTCCGCTTGAAAAAGAGAATTTCATGATAATCGGTCTTGGGATAGTATTACTTATTGTCGGGTATGTGCTTATGTCACAGAACTCAGTTGACGGCTTTATGCCTACAGTAGTATCACCGATACTTTTGGTTGCGGGATATTGCGTAGTTATACCTTACGGAATACTTAAAAAACCAAAGAGTGAATTGATCTCAGAAAAAACAGAAGTTACTGCTGAAGCAGAAGTACCTGCCGGTAACATCAAGACAAGCTGAAATCTGAAAAAATATATTTATTTAAAAAGGAGAGTTTTATACTCTCCTTTTTTGTTAATAAAAATGACCCCGGCACCACAATACCGGGGTTATGAACGTCATTGAAAACATTGAAGGATGGAAAACTTTATATGTCAGATCATAATCTGAATTTTACACCGCCTGTGAACTGGATGCCGTAATTCTTAACAGTTACAGTTGTTGTCTGTTTGTAGATATTTGAAAGACCGAAGCTGTAGCCTGCCTGAATGAACAGATCTGTTTTTGCAGCAATTTTAAAATCCAAGCCGCCGCCAAAAAGCAAACCAAAATCAATTGATTCATAAGCATTGGAAGCATCTACATCAGCAGTCTGCTGGCCGTTGCTCTGCTCTTCGCTTGCTGATACACGGATACCAAGTACGGGTCCGCCAACAACGTATGGTTTTACTTCGGTTAAAGGAAACTTAACTTTTAATAATACGGGAACTTCGAGGTAATTAAGCTTATCTGTGAATGTAACACCCTGGCTTGTTGTCTGGAAACCTTTCATGATATATCTTAATCCGCCTGTTACCCCGATATTGTTAGAGATACCGATATCAAGCACGCCGCCAATTATCAGGCCGGTGCGTGAATTTGATGTCTGTGAAGGTGTTATGCTTACGTTGGCAAGGTTCAGGCCGCCTTCTATACCGAGTGATAAGTTTGGCTGTGAATAAACAGCAGCCGTTGTGATAACGAACATTAACGCAGTTAAAATTGTTTTAAGCTTCATTTTTTTTCTCCTTTAGTGATTTGTTATTTATGGAATTGTTAAACTTGCTGTTGATGAATATGACTGGTTAAGTGAATCAGTGCCCGTGAAGCCGAACTGCCACTGCTGGCCGGTTGTAACGCCGGTATATTCATTGGGATATACCCAAACCTGGTTAGCCGTGTATAGCTGGTTGGAATTATCTGTGATTGTATCAGAAAATCCGTTCGTACTGAGTATCATTTTGGAAACCCTTACGCTTACAGATGGAGTCCATGTGAACTGCACGCCGTTTGTGCTTTGCTGAGCCCCCATTGTAAATGTAACGTTGTTGTTGCCAACACCCAGTAAGCCTGTGGCGTCATTGTTACTGCAGGCGGTAATAAATACTGCCAGCAGCAGTACGGGGATAAAAAGTAATAATGTTTTTTTCATTTTAGTAATTCCTTTCAATGATATATTGTTTGCAAAAAATCTAATCCCCCAAACCCATGTACTTGTAGAGTTCGCGGCTATACGATGCTCCAGGAAGTGTTATGGAAACATTTGGGGGATAAAAAAAATATTTTTAGTATTGATGAGCATCATATAGCCTTATGTAACAAACTTAATCTATAAGATATTTTGTTCAAAAGTAAAATATTTCAGGTTTTAGAAATTTCCGGCAGCATTTAAAACAAAATAATGCCTATTTAAGGACAATTTTCAGTATTTTTGTATATTCGTTTTAGAAAAATTTTCAGTTGAAAAACACAAAACTTATTAAATTACTTAAGACCTTTACAGTGCCCGAGCTTAAAAAGTTCAGGGATTTTGTTCATTCGCCTTATTTTAACAAAAATAAAAACATTATTAAGCTCTTTGATGAGCTGGAAAAATATCACCCGGGCTTTGATAATGAAAGCTTAAACGAAGAAGCGGTGTACAGGAAAGTGTTCGGCAGCGATACATATGATTATTTTAAGATAAAGAACATAATATCCGATCTCTATAATCTTGGCATAGAATACCTGAAGCAGCACCCTAATATTTACACTGATTTTTATAAAGAGTATAACCTGCTTGTTGAGCTGCGTACGCGTAAGCTATGGAGCTACCATAAAAAAACAATAAATTCACTTGAAAAGAAGTTTGATGAAATTGAAGTAAAGGACAGTATTTACCTTTACGATAATTACCTGCTTACCATGGAAAGCCATTTATCAAATGTGCTTGAAAAGCCCAACAGCATTACAATGATACAGAATGAGTTCAACAGCTTTTTTGAGTTCTCTATCTTAAATATACTGAAGTTCTATAACCTGATGATGCATATCAGCAAGGAGAACAATATTAAAATGGATATGAAGATGCTGGATGATGTTATAAATTATTCCGAAAATAACGGTGTGAGCACAAATCCCTCGGTAGTTGCGTATAAATACCTTGTACTGCTTGCCGCCAAAAGGAAGGAAGAATATTATTTTTTCCTTAAGAAACATTTCCTTGAAAATTTTAAAAAGATAAGCTATGAAGATGCATATTATATAAACATGTATATGACGGGATACTGTACGGATAAATTTAACATAAACAGCGAGCGGAAATATATTAAAGAAAGCTATGATATGCTTAAACACTCATACCTTAACAATATGGTCACCCTTGGAGAAATACTGTATCCTAATTTCATTAACTATGTTAAAATATTCACAAGGGCGGGTGATATTGCTCTTGCCCGTGATTTTATGAATGATTACAGGGATAAGCTGCCCGCGAAATTATCCGAGAGCTGCCTGAATTTTTCCAATGCGTATATAATGCATTACGAAGGGAACTTCAGCAAAGCGCTTGCATTGATAAGCAAGGTCAGCTTCCCGTGGGTGATAATGAAAGCGCAGGTTAAGATAATGCAGATACAGCTTAATTACCAGCTTGGATATTACGAGGAAACCAGGGAGCTGGTTGAGTATTTCAGGAAATCGCTTACAAAGGAAGAAAATATCTCCGCAGATTATAAATCCTCTATTTTAGGCTTCCTGAAGCTTACAGTTATGCTGATAAATATAGTTCAGGCAACCGATAGATCCTCAAAAGAATTCGAAAAGAAAGCAATGTTAAACGAGCTTGACCGGGGACAGAAGAATCATTTCGGCATTAAGTTCTGGCTTGAAGACAGGCTTGCGGAAATAAAATAATTTGATAATCTATTGATAAAATAAATAAAAGATCATGGCAAAAAAATTCAGCTATAACTGGAAGGAATTCACGCTTCAGGCGGCGTTTAAAGGTACCCCCGAGAAGCTTTTCAATATGTGGACAGAGCCAAAGCTGCTTTGTAAATGGTTCTTAACAGGTGCAAAAGTTGAGCTTAAAAAAGGCGGTGAGTATGTATTTATGTGGGTTAACGATGCAAAGGAGAGCGGCAAAGTGCTTGAAGTAAAGAAGAATTCACTCTTCCGTTTTACGTTTGCCGGATGTAAGTGCGAGGTGAAGTTCAGTAAACGCGGCAAGGAGTGTATTGTTAAATTAAGGCAATATGACATTCCAACAGGTGAGCGTTTTAAAGTTGGTACACATATGAGCTGCCAGTTAGGATGGACATTTTTCTTTGCCAACCTGAAATCGGTGATTGAATCAGGCACAGACTTACGTGAATTTAACCCCAAACATTTAAAAGAAGGAACGGTATTTTATTAATGATAAAGATATCAACATTCCAGATACAAATTGTGTGCCCGGGCTGCAATAATTATGTTGCAGTATCAGGCATAACTGACTTTGATACATGCCAGAACTGCGGAAAACAGGTAAATGTTCATGGTGTGTTAAACGAAAAGATGTTCAGCTTCATGGATAAAACAAAATATATGAACGGGTATTTATCCGGCAGCATTGAGCAAATGGGAAGCGATGCTTATAAATTATTATATTCATCAATGCCGCCGTTCTGCGAAGAGTGCTTTGCGGTAATTGATGAGAATGATATGATAGAAGCTGTTAAGTCAGAAAAACCCTTCACCTGCAAATCGTGCGGGCATAAAATGCCAAGCCGGGCGGCGGATGCGGCTTTGAGGGAATTCCACCCGAAGGCAATTGGAGTGATAAATGATTCATACGGATTTGATTACGCCGAAAAAAATATTAATAAGGATTCAATGCTTGTTTTTAAGTGTATGACATGCGGAGCCGGGCTTGAGCTGACAAGTGATACCAAAAGAACTATAAAATGTAAGTACTGCGATAACGAAAATTACCTGCCTGATTCCATCTGGGTAAAGCTGCATCCCAATAAGGAAGTTCAGCCCCTGTTTGTAATGCTTGAGCTTGATGAAAGTGATATGAATGATTCAGTGAATTATTTCCTAAACGTCACATCGCTTAACATCTACAAAAAGCACTTCGATAATTTCATAAGGGAATATTTTGCAAAGCCATTCATTACACCTGCTTTTACCGCCTGGCTTAAAACATTCTTAAGCGCTAAGAATAATGAAAAGGTCAGCTTTAATATGGATATCACAAAAATTCACAAATATTTTTACGATAATTTAAACCTTGGGTTATCGTCTCAGCCGGTGGAGATAAAATTAATTGCGGCGGAATTCGGTTACGGGTTACCCGCTGAGCTTGAAGCCGGACTGGTATCAGATAAAGACGAGAAAGTAAGGCTTGGGCTGGCTAAGAATAGCAGCATAAGTAAAAATACTTTAAAGAAGCTGCAGGCAGACCCCTCTGCAGCAGTCAGCGGAGAGGCAAAGAAGCATAAAACAGGGTTTTTTAAGGGA
This sequence comes from Ignavibacteria bacterium, assembly GCA_027492415.1. Lineage (GTDB taxonomy): Bacteria > Bacteroidota > Ignavibacteria > Tepidaquicellales > OLB5 > OLB5. The sequence continues at coordinate 3,458 of JAPUEV010000203.1, read as the reverse complement.
CTTTTCGGGTGAAAAACAGGTAATTTCCTTTTCTATATATTTTATCCCTAATAAATGATATTTTTGTAAATAATGACACAAATTCTTGAATCAAGATCCAACAAAATTGCCTTAACGCTGCTGATAATTTCAGCAGTATTCTGGCTTGGCGGAATTAATATAAGAACACTTATAGGCAACGAGCTGCTTGATTATGACCAGTTCGATTTCCGCACTTCCATCCCTCCTGACAGGGAGAACACACTTTTCCAGATGATAACCAATGCATCGCTGGTTGTGGTAATAAGTTACGCGTTAGTGCTTATTTCAGCGATATGGTTTATTGCCACTACAAAGCTGAAGATGAAAGAAAACGGCTGGCTGCTTATGTGCGCTATACTGTTCTTCATGTTCATGCCAATTGAGCTTTATACAAACTATCTTGATGTGCAGTTCATGCTGCTTTTCCAGCAGGGGCCGCCAAACCACGATGGCTTGCTGAAGATATTCGGTGAGAGGCTTGGCGCTTTCCGCGGCGTACCGGTGATCGCGGTGCTTTGTTATTATTCAATTATACCTATTGCCATATTCAGACCGTTAAGAAAGATCAAAGGAACAGATGAAGAAAAAAAAGCCGGTTGACCCTGAATTAAAGCAGATGCTGACGGAGCTTGAAGAAGTTGCCGATAAGCTGGGATTTAAAGTGCGCTATGAAAAAGGGAACTTTGCAGGCGGCTACTGTATTTTAAAGGAATCAAGGCTGCTTGTTGTTAATTCACGCAATGAAATAGAGCGCAGGATTATTATTGTTGCAAAGAGCCTGAAAGAAATAGGCATTGATGATATTTTTGTGAAGCCCAATGTAAGAGAGATTATTGAAAAGGAAAGCAAACGCAGGCTGGCTCCGGGCGAAGAAGTAACAGAAACTGCGGAGACTGAATGAAAGTAACTATCCTGGGCAGCGGGACATCACAGGGGGTTCCAATTGTTGGGTGTAAATGCCCCGGGTGTACTTCAAAAAACCCAAAAGATAAGAGACTGCGAGTATCTGTTTACATAGAAACAGACATTAAGCTTAACGATAAACCTTTAAGAATATTAATTGATACATCACCTGATTTCCGCCAGCAGATGCTGGTAAACAACATTACTGATATTGATGCGGTTTTATATACGCATTATCACGTTGATCATATTATGGGGCTTGATGATATCCGCCAGATAAACCAGCTTCAGAAAAAACATGTTGAGCTTTACGCAAACAGGGAAACTGCGCAGAGGATAAGGCAGACCTTCAGCTATATTTTCGATGAGAACACTTATAAAGGCGGGGGTATACCGGTTGTAGATCTTCATGAAATTGATCTTGAGCCGTTTGATGTAATTGGGCAGAAGGTAATTCCGTTACAGTATATGCACGGACCCACTATAGTGTATGGATTCAGGCTGTGTGATTTTGCATATATGACTGATTGCAACTTTATACCTGAAACGGAATATGAAAAGCTTAAAGGGCTTAAGGTACTGGTTATAGATGCGCTAAGATACAGGAAGCATGAGACACATTTTTCAATTGAAGAGGCTATTGAGGCTGCACAAAAAATAAATGCTAAGCAGACATATTTTACTCATATGACGCACGATATAGTTCACGATGAGGCAAATAAAAAACTGCCAACGCATATTGAGTTTGCGTATGACGGATTGAAATTTGAGATATAGAATCAAAGGCTATTTCACCAACTTTCAAAAAACGAAAGTCGTAGCTTAGACACTAAGAGAAAAAAAATTTGAAATTTACTAATAACCTAAAATAATGGATTCCCGCCTTCGCGGGAATGACAATAATGGATATAGATAATTTACAGGAAATATGGGCACAGATAAGGCTTGTGCTTAAATCACATCCCTGGCACGGGGTTCAGATAGGCGGGAACATGCCTGCAGTTGTTAATACTTACATAGAAATAGTGCCTACTGATACAGTTAAGTATGAAATAGATAAGAACAGCGGCTACCTGAAAGTTGACAGGCCGCAGAAGTACTCAAATATTTGCCCAACCCCCTATGGATTTATTCCGCAGACCTATTGCGGCAATAAAGTGGCTGAGTTCTGCATGGAAAGAACAGGCAGAACAGGCATTAAAGGTGACGGTGACCCGCTGGATATATGCGTGCTTACTGAAAAGGAAATAACACACAGTGATATTTTCCTTAAGGCAGTGCCTATTGGCGGGCTGCGTATGATAGACGGCAATGAAGCTGATGACAAGATAATGGCAGTGATGGAGGGCGATGGTATTTTCGGGCACTGGATAGATATCAGCGATGCGCCGATAACACTGACAGAAAGATTAAAGCATTACTTCCTTACCTACAAAGATGCGCCTGGTGCAGAGCACAGGAACTGCGAGATAACGCATGTATACGGCAGGGAAGAAGCCCACGAAGTAATAAGCCGCAGCTATGAGGATTATATGGCGAAGTATGCTGATCTTGACCAGCTGCTAAAGATGGATCACGAAAGAAATAAAGGATAGTTATTTGTTTTTTCTGGCGTAAACTGCAAAATCTGTAAAATACTTATCAAAAGACTGTAAATCTTTTTCAAGCTCATTTGAATTGATTGTATCAAACAATAACATACAGAAATATTCACGGCTTCTGCAAATTTCTTTATTTCTGTAAAGCCATCTTTTATCAGAAATCGTCAGGTCAAATAATTCCAGCGCTCTATCAAAGGCATTCTGAAAACGTTCGTCTTTTTTTAAGAACCAATTAATAGCTCTATGGACTTCGCTTCCTATATTACCCATTTGCTCTGCAAGCGATAACTGGAACCATTTTCCTTCTGCAAGCCCTTTATGCTGATATTTTAATTCAGATGACAAGTTTATTAATTATTTCAATTATTTTTTTTTGGATTACCAGGTTTTCAATACCCCGGGACCTGTTATTTTCTCTTGGACGGATATTTATCATTGAATCAAATTCTATCCAGTTTTCCCTTGGTAAAACGGGATATATATTTATACCCCAAAGATCTTTTTGAACCGATCCGTTTTGAAGAAGCAAGGCCTCTTCATCTGAATGAAGCTCACCGCCGAATACTGCAACTTCTCGTTCTATATCAACAACAGCCTTAACAAAATCGCCAAAATATTCTTCAGCAAGTTCATTTAAGTCTGTTATACTAATTTTTTCTTCAACTAATTTCATATTAGATTACAAAAATAAGGAAATAATGTTTAATATATTGTGATTTTAATAAGATTCTATATTTTAAATAAAATTTCCGCAAAGAAACCTGATCACCACTGTGGCATATTGGGACCTAAAACCCAATAAGCAGGTTTCCTTGCGGAATAATTATTTATATAAGACGAATGTAATTCGTCTCTACTAATTGTTAACTCTTATATTTTACCATTCACCGAATATGAAGCTGTTCTGTCCGGTAATTTTGTGTCCTGCTATAT
>JAPUEV010000202.1 GCA_027492415.1 Ignavibacteria bacterium | reverse complement strand
GAAGATGAACAAAGGGAGCTTGCAATAAAAGTTGGCAAGACATATGATGATATAAAAGCCAAGGTAGAGCTTCTGCATGAATTCAACCCGATGATGGGACACAGGGGCTGCAGGCTTGGAATAGTTTACCCCGAAATTACCGCAATGCAGGTTCGCGCAATTTTCACTGCCGCTGCACAGGTAAAAAAAGAAGGCATACATGTTAAGCCCGAAGTGATGATACCGCTAATAGGTTACGCAAAAGAGCTTAGCAACCAGACTAAGGTTGTAAGGAAAATTGCAAATGATGTAATGAACGAAACAGGAATTAAGTTTGAATATCACGTTGGAACAATGATAGAAGTACCCAGGGCAGCATTGACCGCTGATGAAGTTGCGGAAGTTGCCGAGTTCTTTTCGTTCGGTACCAATGACCTGACCCAGCTGACTATGGGACTATCACGTGATGACTCAGGTACATTCCTGCCGTATTACGTTGAAAAAGAGATCATACCCGGTGACCCGTTCATTTCTATAGATAGCGCAGTTGCTGAACTGGTTAAAATAGCTGTTGATAAAGGCAGAAGCGTAAAGCCGAAGCTTAAAGTAGGTATTTGCGGTGAGCACGGCGGCGACCCCAGGACGATCCATTTCTGCCATAAAGCGGGGCTGGATTATGTAAGCTGTTCACCTTTCCGTTTACCCATAGCAAGGCTTTCTGCAGCACAGGCGCATTTGATGTATGACGATGTAATGCCAGCTGCAAAGAAACCTGTTAAAAAAACGGTAAAGCCGGCAAAGAAAAAAACAGCTGTTAAAAAAGCGGTTAAGAAGACCGCGGTTAAAGGCAGAAAGAGAAAATAATATATTTATTGCAGAGTCCTTCTTCGAAGAGACTCTGCAATGTACAAGTAATTATTTTTTATTAATATTAAACCTTAATCATTGAATTCATAGAATAATTTATATATTTTTACAAGCCCATGATCTTAAAAAGATTATGGGTTTTTTATTTATCAGAGCAGCAATAAATAAACTAAAATCATTAGATATGAAAAATCTTACAGCCGTACTTTTTGTATTGTTAACAGCGTTAATATTTACCTCATGCAGCAAAGAAAAAAAGCCTGAGTTTACCGATGATAATACGGGTCAGAATAAAACCGAGGAGATGAAAAACGATGAGCCTAAGAAAGAGGAAAAGAAGGAAAACACCGGTGATTCTGTAAAACAAAATCCAACCAACAGAACAGATGAATATAAAGGCAGTAACTTTACCAATGAAAAACCGGTTGCCGTTATATCGCCGCTTGAGGCTGGCAGTTATAACGGTAAGACTGTTACCGTTAAAGGCTTTGTAGCCGATGTATACCAGTCTGATAAGGTGGCTTATCTGAATTTTGTTGAGAAATTCCCAAAGAACCCGTTTACTGCCGTGATTTTTGCCAGCAAGTTCGGTGACTTCCCTGATATAGTAAAATATAAGAGTAAAGATGTTGAAGTAACCGGCAGGGTATCTATGTATAAAGAAAAAGCCCAGATCATTTTAAATAATCCAAAACAGATAGTTGTGAAGTGAAACTAGTTTACCTCACCCTGAGCCTCATGAAAGGCGTGCAAGTAAAATTAAATCTCCTTAAACTTTTCCCGGGCATCTGCCAGCACGGGGGAGCTTAATGCCGCGATAACATCATCAACATATTTTTGCTGGCGCATACCAACCAGAGTACAGCTTACTTCTTTAAGTGAATTAACATAAAGAATAGCTTTTTGTGAAAGAGAAAGCTCTTTAAACATGTCAGCTTCTGATCTATCAACGCTGGTGTTAAGCTTTACATGCAGGTCCTTTGAGCGCAGGTTGGCAAGCATTCCGTAAAGGCTATCCATAACGCTCATTAATTTATTTGTCTGCTTTGCTATCTTATCAAGCTTATCTTTCATCTCTTCTGTCATGTTGGGTGATCTCACCAGCGTACTGATCGCAAAATTTACCCGGGGTATAAGGAACTGCTTCTTGATATCGTTAAAGCTTTCCATCGAGCCGAAGCTTTTCCAGTTTTCCTTCAGCAGCTGTCCCGCTTTCAGGAAATAACTTACTGCCTCACGGTTTTCTTTTGAAAGATCAAGTACATCAAGGTAATCCTTTGAAAAATCCTCTTCCATCAGGTCAAGCAGGTTTATTTCCGCAATTATCTGGGTTTCATCAAGCTTAGCAAGCTCATTATCTACAGGGAAATCAGCCAGCCTTGTTAATTTGCCTTCACCCAGCGCGTTAAGCGGACGGTTTACAAGTACCCCAAGCTCTGATTCATAAGCATACTCCAGAACATTAAATGAATCACCCACCTGGTTCTTATTTATCAATGCGCCTTTTTCAAGCAGGTTCAGGGGCAGCTCTATTACATAAAAATTATTATCTTCGGAAATTTCATTTGAAGCATCTACACAGCTTTTTAGCGATGTGAACACGGGGTCTTCCGAAGACTTAACGAAAGAATTAGATGATATTCCGTAATAGCTAATCCTTCCGGCTTTGACTTCTTCTTCAAGATAAGCGAACGCTTTTTTGATGCGAACGTAATATTCATGCCTTAGCTCATCAAGCTCAAGATCTTTTGCAAGCGGGGAGTCGAGGAAATATTCAGGGTTATGAAGCAGGTAAACATCAATAGTTTCAAGCTTCATGCGCTCAAGCGAAAGTGTTATCTGGTCTTTAAGGAAATCAGGGTGAATGCAGTGCCAGATTGTATCTGCGTATTCTGTGATTTCTTTATAACCCTTGCCGTCTTCCTTCATTTGTTTTGCAGCTTCAAGATTCTTTCCCTGCAGGTAACCGCCTTTAGAGACTATTACAATTTCCTCGCGTAAAATTTTTTCTGACTCAATCATATCAGCAAGCACATTGCCGATCAATATTTCGCTGCCGCCATCTGAGTAGTTTGCTGATGTATCTATCAGGTTGATACCCTGTGATATTGCATATTCAAGTGCTTCATAATGTTCCCTTACCCTGTAATCAACCCTGTAAGCGCCAAAGCCGCATGCTGATACATTCAGCCCCGTTTTGCCAAGCGGTTTATACAGCAGGGCAGGGTATTTTTCTGTGAAATCTTTGGTATTTTCAGCAAGTGCGCGTGATTTGATCATATTATACTTTAAATTTTTATGGAGTTACAAAATTATCAATATATTTTAATAGATGTAATTCAAAAAGTTTTTAAAAGAGATACCACCCCACAATCCGGCTGCCGCCGGATTTCTTCCCCTCCTTTAAGAAGGAGGGGAGTTATCGGAATCAATAAATATTAATTAATAATTACGCAGGGAGAAATTAACTATCAAAAAGCATCAGCAAATTTAATTTTTTTAATCTTCTGCAATAACGATAAGCTTATCTTTGTCAGTAAATGTTACCATATCAGATTTCTTTGGGTTTACAGCAACGCCATAAGCTCTATTTACATTATGTGAAAATTCATTCAGCCTGTAGCCGATAGCGATTTCACCTTTGCGGGCAGCTGACTCACACAAAGTATAGAAATTTACTGCAGTGCCTGCATTAACATAATCAACTGCGGGCTTAACATAAATTTCAGAGCCGTCAGCATCAAATAGATCATCGAAAACAGCTTTAAGCTCTTTGTTCTCAGAAAGCTGCGAAAGCATTAAGCTGATAAGCTTATTGCTGATAATGAAATCATCTGCTTCGGTAACTTCAGCAAGCTCTTTATTACGGATATCCATCATTTCGCTTACTATAGTAAAATCGTGACCTGTTTTTTCTTCAATGTTGCGTAAATGGAGCAGTGTGATGAGTGATTTTGAATCCGCTTCCTGCTCAGGCATTGTATCAGAGTAACAAAGCAGTATAATATGATTGAACCTTTCAAGCTTTAATGAATCAAGCATTGCACGGTCGCTTATATTACCCGGTATATAATCAATTGCCTGTTTTGTTAATGTTGTTCTCAGCTCATTTATCTGGTTCTCTACATTATCACCTTCTGCTACTATGGTTAATGTTGAGCCTTCAGGGAGATAATTATCCAGCTCTCTTGAAATATTACATGCTTTACAGTTCCATCCTAAAATTAATGTGTGCTCAATTTCAGCTTTACCGGGTTTGCCGGTTGATATTGCTGCTGAATTAATATCCGGACTCCCGCTGCCGTTCAGCTTAATAGTATCATCATCTTTGGAAATTGCTACAACTTTATCGCCGCTTTCAAAAACAGTACCCATTGGCGGATTAATAGTTATCAAGCCATCCTTTTTGCGTATACCAATTATTGTTGAATCCTCATAACTCATAACAGCATCCTTGAAGCTTTTCCCGTTCAAGCCGGGCTCTTCCTGGAAATATATTTCATCTCCGTCAAAATCAAGAAGCTCGGTGTACACAACGCTTAAGCCTGACTGCCTGCATGACTGGGCAATAACCCTTGAGATCAGGTCTTCTGTGTGAACAAGCGTAACTTCTCCGGAAGCTATCATTTCGGCAACTTCCTTGTTCTTATGGTCGCTAATTTCAGCAACTATATGATAAGGTTCTTTTCTGCGGTTGGGGTTATTTGTTAATGCGAGAATTGTTTTAATAACGCTTATATCCGGGTCATGGCCTTCCTGCGCAAGTATTATTATAGAGCGCGAGTCATGCGGGTTCACAATATCAAGATCGTTCAGGTCTATCGTACTTCCGCTTCTGCAGATTATGCGGGTATTTTTAGTATCGGGAATTCTTGCCTTAATTTCATCTTCCATTGCCACTTTATCCTGGCTGCCCAGGATCACAATTACAGGACTCTTCTGGTTCTCGTTGGCAATAAGCAGTTCAGATATTATTGGGAATATTTTTTCAGACCAGCCAAGTATCAGGGTATGACCTTTTTCAACTACAAATGAATGTCCTTTACGAAGCTCATCAAGCTTATTGGATATACCTGAAGCAAGCACACCGATAAGCGTTGAAACGATAAAAATACCGCCAAGTGTTACGCACAGCATAACTATTCTGAATCCCCAGCCGGTATCGCCGCCCATTGTTCCCGGGTCCAGGGTACGCATAAGACTTTTCCAGGATGCTTCTATAAAATTCATGGTTTCACCGTCATCCTGTGTAAAACCTGTAACTGTTAATATTAAAGCTGCCGCAACAACCAATACTAAAGATAAAATACCAAGCCAGCCTATCAATGCAATCGGACCCCTTGCCATCAGGTTATCAAAACGGTAACGTAATTTCTGTCTCAAAGAAATATTATTTGTGCTCATAATTGTATTTACTGATTAGAATGTAATAATTATTTATTATTTAACTTTAATATCCGCACCCTGCGGCAGGTTATTGAATTGTTTTATCTTTGGTTCTTTTAAAGTGTTTTTTGGATCAGCATCACCATAAATAAAATGATCACCTTTGGCTGCAGTCCATGAAAGCGATACTGTAAAAGAATCACCAGCGGCTACATCGTTCCTTACTCCGTAACCTATAATTTTTTTGTTCTTAACTATCTGCCAGGGTATGCCTTTTAATACTTTTTCTGAAACATTCTTAATTGTCATTTTGACTGTAACTTTTTCACCTTTTTTAACCTTAACAGGTGAGACTGAAAATTTTGTAACCATTACCTTATCATCTTTTTTGCTCTGTGTTGTTTTTATCTTCCTTAGACTTAGTTTTTTCTTCATTTTTCGAGTTTTTTAACAGGTTTTTTTTATAAATTCCACAATTTTATAAGGATATTTATGCAAAATCAACCCTTTTATTGGAAATTAGTGAAAATAGTTAAAAACAGCTATTCAACTAACTTGAATAAATATAAATGTATGTTTATTTTTAATGAATATACATAAAATTTCTAATTAAATTAACTATAGCAATGAAAAAGTTATTTACTTTTTTTGTTTTCATTCTGATGGCTGCAAATACTTTTTATGCTGGCGACAGGATGGTAATAATTGAGAGATTCACAAGCTGGACTTGCGGACCCTGCGCATCAAACAATCCAACAATGGAAGCTTTTATTAACGGTGTTAATGAGGATAAAATTGTAGGAATCGCTTACCATATGAACTGGCCAGCACCGGGAAATGACGGATATTATCTTTACAATCCTACCGATAATAATGCCAGGAGAACTTTTTACGGAATTAATGCAATTCCCCAGGCTCAAATGGATGGCATTATCAACATTCAGTCACCGTATACAAATGGCGGCTTAACAGGCTATTTTAATTCACGCACAGGAATATTAAGCCCGATAACAGTCATTTTAACTGACAGCACTTTTGGTGACAGTATAAGGGTAACAGCAAGAATTTACACTGAAGTATTCTTAACAAACCCTGTTGTAAGCATTCATTTTTCGATGCAGGAAAGACATAACCATTTCACATCACCTCCGGGAACAAACGGGGAAACTGATTTTTATGATGTAATGAGAAGAATGAACAATGGCGGAGCAGGTGTAAGCGCAACATTATATCCCGGCCAGACCGTAACAATAAACAGAACATTCTATAAAGACCCGGTTTGGAATGCTGCACAGTTAATGCCTATAGTATTTGTTCAGCAGGGACAGGAAATTTTAAATGCGGGCAAGAAAACAAATAATTTTACTTTAATACCAAACAGTCCGTACAAAGCAGTTCAGCAGGGTCAGAGCCAGTCAGCAACATACCAGTTCCAGATACCTGTAACAACCGCAGGATTCAATTCACCGGTTACTTTAACTTCAGAAGTAGATCCCCCGAATGCAGGTATAACAGTTTCATTCCCGGGCGGAAATACTGTAAGCACATTCCCTGCAAACTTTGATGTACAGGTAAATTCAAGCGCATCTGTTCCCACAGGTACATACAGGATCATAGTTACAGGAACAAGTGCTTCAGGCAAGGTACACAAGACATCTGTTACATACCTTGTAGGAAAGAATTTCATTATAGTTAATGCAAACAGGCCAACATTACAGTTTGCAGTTGACGGTACAAATTATACAAATATGGCAGTGTTCAACTGGGATCTTTCATCCCCGCACTCAGTTTCAGCAATTTCACCGCAAACATTCGGGTCAACAAGGTATGTTTTCCAGAGCTGGAGCGATGCAGGTGATTCATCACACAGCATAACAACAGGAACAGTTACATCAAATTATACTGTAAACTATAAAACACAGTATAAGCTTATAGCAAACGCATCTCCAAGCGGAATACCTGTTACCATAACAGGCGGAAACCTGTTCTATGATTCTACCGCTTCGGCAAGCTTTTCAGTTTCACCGCTTTCTTTAGTGTATAACGGCAAAACATATTACTTCCAGGGATGGAACGGTACAGGTAACGGCTCGTATACAGGCACAAATCCCAGTCCAACAATTGCTCATGTTAATAATATCATAGTTGAAGGCGCAGTGTATGATACAGTATTGCCGTTCGGCATTCAGAACCTGAACACAGGTGTACCGCAGGTTTACCAGCTGCACCAGAACTTCCCGAACCCGTTCAACCCTGTAACAAAGATTAAATTCGATATTCCGAAACAATCTATTGTTAAGGTCAGGGTGTATGATGTGATCGGAAATGAAGTAGCAATGCTTTATAACGGTGATCTTAATGCAGGTTACTATGAAGCAGACTTTAATGCATCCAATTACGCATCAGGTGTATATTTCTACAGGATAGATGCAGGTGATTTCAGCAGCGTTAAACGAATGATACTGGTAAAATAACGGTCACATAAAATATAAGTTATAAAAAAAGGCGTTCAGTATTTGAACGCCTTTTTTATTTGCGGTAAGCTGAAATTTATTTTATTAGCACCATTTTCCGCGATTCATTATATTTGCCTGCTTCAATGTGATAGAAATATATTCCTGAAGGAAGATCTGTTCCGTTAAAAAGAACGTTATAGAAACCTGCCGGCTTGAATTCATTTTTTACCGGTACGGCAATTTCTTCGCCAAGTATATTATAGATCTTTATTGTGACAAATACAGGCTGCGGAAGCGAATAGCTTATTTTAGTAACAGGGTTAAACGGGTTTGGATAGTTGAACACTGAAAATCTGACCGGCAGCTGGTTATGAGAAATTCCCGTTAAAACTGAATCATTACATTGCTGAATGTAGCCGCCTATCGATGCGGCATCTGATCTTAAGGAGCTCATGGCAGTTAAATCAACTGCTTCGATCTTATAAAATATGTTCCTGTATAAATTATCACAAAGAACAGAACCTCCTCCTTTGGGATAAAGCGGCATTCCTGTATCTATAAATCCTGATGAATCTGATGAAACAGTGCTTATTAAGCTGAATTCGGGCTCCGCTGTATCAGGATTGCAAACGGTTAAAACTCCACGGTAGATATTATAATGACCGTGATCAAAAGAAGACCCGGTGAAATCAGGTTCAATATTTTTATCCCAGGTTAATTCAGGGTAAAATCTTCCGGTACCGGGCTCAAAAATATTTTTAAAAATTTTCAGATTTTTTGGTTTGGCGGGCGGCAGCTCGCTTAAAGCCAGGTTATCATTATAATAGATACGGATCCTTATGCTTCCTGTAACAGTATCCTGGTCAAGAAGCTTTATGCTTATTCCAAGCGGCAACCCGCTGCATGAAACTGTCCTTGGGTTACTGTACGGACTTAGGATCTCATCATAGCCGATATTATACGCATCTTTGCCGTCTCCAAGCCAGTCATAAGTTACAAAATAGTCATTTGGATTTTCTGAACACGGGTTATCATTCACTTCCTGCATATTGGTTAAAACGGAATCTATAACCTGGTGAAATTCAGATTTACCCATAAAGTTACCGTCAAGCCTTTCAAAAAGCGGAATAGTAAAATCATACCCGGGGATAAAATAAGGTACCATTCTATCAATATACCAGTTGAATTTGCCGTCAGCCTGCACAAGCACTACATCCTTACCTTCACTGCAGCGGGATGTTAGCGGTAATTGGTGATATATATATAAGCCTTTGCCGTCCGGGCAGTACGGGTCCTGCTGTACCGCATTTATATTCCAGCAATTCTTCCCGCCTCTTGATATACCGTCATATAACGATTTTTTCTGGTGATTGGCTATATAATATTTTTCACCGTCAAACGGCAGGTTCAGCTCAACCAGGTCACCTGTAGAAATGTAATCGCCTAAAACAAAATCCCGGCTTTTTTCTGTGTAAGGGTACGGGATAGAAACCGGTGTTACGTATTCCAGTGTTGTTCTTTCATACGGTGAATAATTAAAGCTTGAGTGCTCTACACCTGTCATCAAGCCAATATCATAATGACTGTAAAAATATTTATGGCTCATTTCGTGCAGCATTATCTGCGTCATTTTGGAATAATTCTGCAAAACACTCAGGCATGTTACGCCGCTGCCGCTTGTGACTATAGTGCTATCCATTTTTATTTCATTCATCGTTCCAAGATTTGAAATACCCGATGCCGGTACATTAATATTAATGAACCAGTTATTTTCAGGGTATCCGGGCGCTTTCCTGTATTCCATAACTATCATATCAACCATTTTATCGCCTGCTGCAGGCAGCCAGGTCCAGCCATCTACATTGTAGGTCCAGTTGTTGTAGCGCCTGAAATCTATATTATTCTGGTCATGCGCAAGCCTGATGGCTTCTTCGTTTATCTGTGAACAGTCATATCCCATTTCCCGGTAATCAGTTGAAGTATGAGGCAGCATTACAGAATACTCTTCACCAATAACATCAAACTGCCCCATTGACATTTCACAGAAATAATCAGAAATTGTATACGGCCTGTATCTATCCATAAAATTCACATCAGGGCTGCCTTCCGAGGAATCAATAAAAGTATGGTCAGCAGTATACGGGTTTACCGGTCTTGGCATGCCGGGGTTTGGCCAAACAGCGTAACCGTTCATATCGCTGCCTGAGAGATTATCATCAGGGAACCTGACATATATGATAAGTATCCTGAGGAACTGACCCTGAACAGGGGTTTTGTGTACCATGCTGCCTATAAATGAAGAGGAGCTATTGGTATATGAGGATGAATTTTTAAAAGAATTTATTTCATTAAAACCGGGTATAAAATTTTTAATACCACCCGGAAAGCAGTTCATGCTTTCTTTATCAGTTATATTTGTTGTTTGGGAGTATAATCCGGTAAAAGCAAGAAATATACAAAGAAAAACGGGAATTAATTTTTTCATATGTCTCCTTTAGTATTTTAAGATACTAAGAGAAATACTAATATGACATAGCAAAAATGTATTATTTTTAGATACAGCAGTTAACTGTAAATGTGATGTATGCCATTTCATAATATCATAAAAATAAGTAATTTTAATTAAATTATTTAAAAATTTGAGCAGAATTTCAATAATATTTATACTTTTCTTTTCCTTCAGTATTCATTCACAGGTCAGCAGGGAGTGGGTAAAGAGGTTTAACGGAAACGATAACAGGTTTGATATCGCCGCAACAATGAAGCTTGATGCAGGCTCTAATGCAATTGTTTTTGGAAACGTATCATCTATTGCATCATTATCAGATATTACCGCAATAAAATATTCGCCCTCAGGAGAACTGTTGTGGCAGGCATCTTTTAACGGGTACGGTAATTCAGTGGATGAATGCAAAAATGCGGTCATTGATGATGCAGGGAATTCATATATTACAGGTTTCACAGCAGATACCGGCCTGGTCATTAAGATAGTAACAATAAAGATAAACAGCACAGGCAGCATTCTGTGGTCAAAAGTTTTTTTACCTCCTGCATATAACCAGGGTATGGGTGTGAGCCTGGTAATTGATAACAGCGGTAATATTTATACCTGCGGATACACAAGAAGAGCCAACGGCTCTAACACGATTGTGTTATTGAAATATTCAGCAAGCGGAATTCTACTTGACAGCGCATTTTTCAATAAAACCGCATCAAGCAGTGAAACACCGGTTTCTGTTTGCTTAGATAATGCAGGTAAAATTTATATTCTTGCTTCTTCAAATGCTGTTGGCGGGGTAAATGACCTGCTGATGCTTAAATACAACAGCTCAATGAACCTTGTTTGGCAGAATACATTCAGCGGTAATTCATTCGGTAATGATATTCCGGTACAGATGCTGGTTTCAAGTGATAATAAGCTTGTTGTTGCCGCTGCTGTAAACAGCAGCCCGGGGGGACTTGACTACGGTATTTACCGTTATGATACCAACAGCGTATTAATAATGCAGTATTTTTACAACGGAACAGGCAATAACCAGGATATCCCTTATGCTATAACAACAGATACGGCAAATAATATTTTTGTGACGGGAAGCTCACGGAATGCGGATACACTGGGCAGCGAAGATATTTTTACAATGAAGATAGACCCTACCGCATTTCTGGTTTGGGAAAGAAGATATAACGGCACAGGCAGGGGATTTGATTACGGAACATCAATTGATGTTGATAAAAGAGGGAATGTTTTTGTTGGAGGAACTACTGATAAACATGATTTCCATCAGCAATACGGATTGCTGAAATACGGACCTGCAGGTGACCTCAAGTGGCTTGAAGAATACAGCAGGATAGAATACTCAGAAGATTTTATTTATACTACAATTTGTGATAACAGCGGAAGTATTTATGTTACGGGAATAAGCTTTGACAGCACAAGCGATTATGATATAGCTACAATTAAATACAGCGAGCCTATTGGTATTTTGCCTGTATCAAATGAAATACCTGCAGAATTCAGACTGTATCAGAATTATCCAAATCCCTTTAACCCCGTGACAAAAATAAGATTTGATGTAAAGTTAAATGACAAAGATGAAAAGACAAAAATTAATTTATCAGTATTTAACGTTTCAGGAAAAGAAGTTGCCGTGCTTGTAGACCGCGAACTGTACCCGGGGGAATATGAATCTGATTTTGACGGCAGCAGTTTTGCCAGCGGTGTTTATTTTTGTGTTTTAAGCGAGGGGGATACCCGTAAATCAATTAAAATTATGCTTTTGAAGTAAGCTTATTTTTTTAATACTATAATTACACTATTATAGCTATCTTTATCAAACATCCAATAAATTGAGCAGCCTGAAAACTTCCATATTATTTATCATCTTTTTTAGCGCCATAACTTACAGCCAGTGGTTCCCGCAAACCGCGGGTACTAACTATGAGCTGAAATCAGTTTTTTTTACCTCAGAAACTACAGGCTATATATGCGGTTATAACCTGGTATTAAAAACCACTAACGGGGGATTAAACTGGGTGAACACTTTTTTGCAGGGTAAACATAATTCAATTACCTTTACTTCTGAAACTACAGGATATGTTTGCAGTGACAGCGGAAAAATTTACAAGACAACAAATTCCGGGATTAACTGGAGCCCGCAGCAATCCAATACAGCAAAGAACCTGACATCATTAAGCTTTTTAAATTCTGATACCGGGATAATTACCGGTTACGGTAAAACTCTGCTTAAAACAACTAATGGCGGAAACAGCTGGTTTTCAATAGCAAATATAATCTGGGAAGTTGACTTTTTTGCTTCAACTGTAATAAACGCTGACTTATATTTTGCTACCGGTACTGACAGCTATATAATTAAAACCACCAACGGGGGCGCAAACTGGATCCCATATACGCACGGGGCGGTTAATCCTTTATTTACAATTGATTTCATAGATGATAATACAGGGTTTGCTACCGGCTGCTGCGGTATGTTCATGACAACAACAAATTCAGGCACTAACTGGACTTATGAGCTTTATCTTTCACAGGGCTTTACATTTACCAGCCTTAAGTTCGTAAATTCATTAACAGGATTTTGTTCGGGCGGAAACGGAATGATATACCGGACCAATGATAAAGGTGTTTCCTGGGATTCAACCGTTACAGGAACGAATGAAATATTATATTCACTTTTCATGGTAAACCCGGATACAGGCTGGGCAGTTGGGAACTTTGGCACTATACTTAAAACCACAAACGGAGGCGGTTCCGGTTACCCAATAGGGATTGAACCGCTATCAAATATAATTCCATCTGATTTTATTTTACATCAAAACTATCCAAACCCGTTTAATCCTGAAACAACTATTAAATTCAGCCTGCCTGAACAGGATGAAAGGAAAGGTAAAAATGTTAATTTATCTATTTATGATATTACCGGTAAATTAGTTTCTGTGTTAATTAATGAAGCTCTTAAGACCGGGGAGTATGAAATTGGTTTTAATGCAGCTGATCTGCCCAGCGGTATTTATCTGTACAGACTGGAATATGGAAGTTTTACTGATTCCCGAAAAATGGTTTTACTTAAATAAGCAAAATTAAGGTAAAAAACCAAATTTTTACTGGAAAACCCCTACATGTTAAGGTAATATTAGACTTGAAATTTTAATCAAAATAAATTAGTTTTTCGGTTACAAGTTATCGAAATTCAACAATTTTTTTAAAATTTAGAGAGAGGAACAATAAGATGAAAAAGCATTTACTGATTGTAATTGCCCTCATTGCTCTTGTTGGTATTAAGCCTGAAATCAAGGCTCAAACAGGTTACAATGCATTGTTAGAATATTGTACCGGTACATGGTGCCAGTATTGCCCGTGCGGACATGTTGCTATCAATGATATATTAACAAATTTTCCAAACACAATGGTACTTGCTTACCACGGTGCAGGCTCTGATCCATGGATATCATACAGCTTACCTATGATCCAGGCATTTGGATTCAGCGCTTATCCTACAGGTGTTGTCAGCAGAAATACCGGTATTATCGACAGGTCAGCCTGGAACAATAAGGTTGTTATTCAGTCATTAACATTCCAGCCCGGTGTAAATATCAACATCAACAACAAACAGTATAATCCCGGAACAAGAACTATCACAGCAGATATTCAGTTAACAGCAACTACAACACTTACCGGTGATTATTATATAATGTTTGTGCTTACAGAAGATAATCTTATTTATCCACAGACCGGTAACTCCGGATGTACAGGCGGATCGAACTACGTTCATAAACATGTTGTAAAAGGACTTGTTAACGGCGCAACCGGAACATTACTAAATACAACAGATAACTGGACATCAGGCAATTCCGTTACAGTTCCTCTGAATTATGTAATACCCGCAGGTGTTGTTGAAGGAAATGCCAACATGAATATATTTGTATATCGCGGCGGCGGAAATATTTCAGTTGACCAGCAGATCCAGCAGACAAGGATACAGTCAATTACCCAGCCAACTGGCATACAGAATACAACAGAGATAGCAGATAAATACAGTCTTGATCAGAACTATCCGAACCCGTTTAATCCGACAACAAATATCAGGTTCTCAATTCCCAGTGACCAGCAGGTAAGCTTAAAGTTCTACAATGCTATGGGCCAGGAAGTTGCAACTTATGTTGACGAGTATTTAAAAGCCGGTGTTTACAGCACAGAGTTTGACGGTGCAAGCCTTTCAAGCGGAATTTATTTCTATACTTTAAAAACATCAAACTTTGTTGAAACAAAGAAAATGATGCTGGTTAAATAATAGTTTTTTAATTTACCCTGCTTTAGGGTATTCATTTTTAAATATTTTAAAAGCGGGGGGCAATCCCCGCTTTTTAATTTTATATGAGGTGTAAAATGACGAAAAAATTTACTTTTTCAATATTCGCACTGGTTTTTTTATTAACAGCATTCCAGGTAAATTCTGAACCCAGAAGAATGGTACTTGAGTTTTGCACAGGGACCTGGTGCGGGTACTGCCCATGCGGCGATGATGCCGCAGACCAGATACTGGTTACATATCCAAATACAATAGTTATTGCGTACCATGGCGCCAGCACAGACCCATGGCAGAATTTTAACGGCAGCACTATCAGGACACTGATGGGATTCTCGGCATATCCAACCGGTGTATTTGACAGAACAAATCACCCCGGCAACAACGGTGCACCATACCCGTATGTTACATATAACATGTGGGCTTCATACGCATCAAACAGGTATACAGCGTCTCCAAATTCAGTAGTTAATCTCTCAGTGGCTTCAAGCAGCTACAATCCTGCAACCAGGGAGCTGAGTATTACCGTAAATGCTACAGCAACCCAAAATCTTACATCACAGTATAAAATTGTGTACGTTCTCACAGAAGATAACGTTGTTTACCCGCAGGTTTTTTACGCTACATGCGGAACAGCAGGTACACATAATGATTATGTACATAAATGGATCGCAAGGACTGTTGTAAACAGCCCAACCGGCGAAAATATGAACACCGGTACATGGAACGCTAACCAGACTATCACTAAAACTGTGACAACAACCATTGATAACGCATGGATACCCGCAAACTGCACAATGAATTTTATTGTTTATAAAGACAGCACAACCGGCTTATTCTTAAGTGAGGTTGGACAGGGAATGGTAAAACATTTATCTGACCTGGTTGGAGTAACACCCAACGGAACAGGTATTCCGTCTGTTTATGAGCTTTCACAGAATTATCCCAACCCCTTCAACCCGGTTACAAATATTAAGTTCTCGCTTCCAAAGAGCGGTAATATGAGCCTTAATATTTATAATTCCATGGGGCAGCTTGTTCAGACCTATGCCGAAGGATTTATGGAAGCTGGTTCATATAATGTAGATTTCGACGGGACAAATCTTTCAAGCGGAATTTATTTTTATACTTTAAGAACAGATGATTTTGTTGAAACTAAAAAAATGATGTTAATAAAATAAGTTTTTTGTAAATACTAAAGCGGGCTTAATGCCCGCTTTTTACTAAATATCCTACATTAATGAGAAAAATTACTATACTTTGTTTTATATTGAGTGTTTTCTTTGTTTCATCATCAAACTCACAGTTTGTCAGAAAGGTGCTGTTTGAAGAAGCTACAAATGCTTCATGCGCTCCGTGTGCAGCAAATAATCCTTTTTTAAAATCATACCTTGATGCAAAAGGTGATTCTATTATAGCAATAAAGTATCATGCCAGCTTTCCGGGGGTTGACCCGATGTATTCTCATAACCCTACACAAAGCTCAGACCGCTACAGCGGTTATTACGGAATGAACGCTGTTCCCTGGCTTAATGCCGACGGAATTGTAAATGATGTCTGGCCGTTTAACTTAACAAATTTTAATAATGCATTTTACGGCAGGCTTGCAATAAGCGCGCCTTTAACAATTACTGTTGTTGACCAGAGGATTGCCGGTGATTCAATAAGAGCTACTGTTAATATCAACTGTCCTTCAAACCTTCCTTCAGGTAATTATAAGCTGCGTGTTATGGCAATTGAAAAGTGGGTTATTTATACTTCACCTCCGGGTAATAACGGCGAGTCAGTGTTTGAACATGTGTTCAGGAAAGCCTTCCCCAATTCAACAGGTACTACATTCAACGGCTTATCAGGCAACCAGCAGTTCGTGTTTACATATAAAGTTGACCCGGTATGGAAAGATACTTCAATGATCACAATAGCCTTCATACAGAATGATAACAACAAAGAAGTGATGAATGTAGGCAAGGGTTCATTTATCCCGACAGGAATTAATAATAATAATACCGGTGTGCCTTCAGGATTTTCACTTTCACAGAACTATCCAAACCCGTTTAACCCGGTTACAAATATTAATTTCAGCATACCGGCAAATTCATATGTAAAGCTTGCTGTTTATGATATGCTTGGAAGAGAAGTTACACTGCTTGCCAACGGTGATTTTAATGCAGGCAGCTACTCAATTGATTTTGACGCATCAGATCTGACAAGCGGTATTTATTTCTACACTATATCAGCCGGCTCTTTTAATGAAACAAAGAAAATGATGTTGATCAAATGACGAGGTCATTTGAGAAACCTTGTTTCTAAGGTTGATAAAGTAACGAAGTTACTTTTGAAATCTGGTTTCGACAGACTGATAAAGTAACGAAGTTACTTTTGAAATCTGGTTTCGACAGACTGATAAAGTAACGAAGTTACTTTTGAAATCTGGTTTCTTAGATTGATTTTAAAAACCTGACACTCTTTTTAGGACTGTCAGGTTTTTTATTTGCAGTGTCCTTCTTAAAAGTGAAGAGACTCTGCAAAGTACGTGTTTAAAACCCTTGTCACCCTGAACTTGTTTCAGGGTCTGTTGTTTAACAAATTTTACACAGTCTTAAGGAAAGTGAAGAGACTCTGCAAATAACAGCAATCATCACCTCACCCCCAGCCCCTCTCATAAAAAGAGAGGGGAGCGGTATAATACAATATTCGTTAATTGAGCCACTCAAATGTTAAACCGGACTTTCCAGCTCCGGATTTATGGGTAATTATAGTTATAATACCTTTAATAAATTATTTCTATATTTATAGATATTAATATCAAAATTTGGGAAATTATATAAAATATTCCGCTGCCGTATTATTTTTAATATTATGCGTAAAACCTGATTTTTCGCAGGTTTCTGACTCATTAAAAAGCGTACTAGATACCGGTAAAATTAAAGGTGATACAGTTGATGCCGGCGATGACAGGAACACAGAAATGCTGCTGGAAAGCCAGACAGAAGACGCTGAAGATTCCAAATTACTTGACCAGCTGTTATATCTTGAATCAAACCCTGTTGATATTAATTCAGCAAATACCAATGACCTGCAGAAGGTACCCTTCATTGACGCTATTATTGCAACCAAGATACTTGAATTCAGAACAAAGAACGGAAAATTTTTAACAATAGCTGAATTAAGATTTGTTGACGGCATTGATGACGATGTTTTCGAAAAGATCAAAAAGTATGTAATTGTCAAAAATTCAAAGGTGGATTTTGTTAAAGATGATTTTGGCGTAATACAGAAAATTAAGGATACAAAAAAAGGATTATTAAGCAATCTTAAAATAGAGATGCGTACCCGGTTTTCCAATGACCTGCAGCCAAGCAGGGGATATCTTGAACCTTTTAAATATCTTGGACCCCGGCCAAAATTCTACAACAGGCTGCTGGCACGTTATACTGCAGGCAGTTATATCTTCACAGGAAGCCTGCTTGCTGAAAAAGATCCCGGTGAGCTTAACTGGGCAGACCATGTTGGCGGTTTCGCTGAATTGAAATCTCATTTAATACTTAACCAGCTGCTTGCAGGTGACTATACACTTGAGTTTGGACAGGGTATCACTCTATGGGGTTCTTACTCATTTTCAAAAAGCAGTGATGCGGTAAGCGGAATCAAGAAAAAAGGCGATGATATAGATTCATACAACTCCGTGAATGAAGTGCAGTACTTCCGCGGCGTTGCCGGCAAGGTTAAGCTTCCTACCTCACTTGGTGATTTCAGTCTATTCGGCTTTTACTCAAACAACAGCATCGATGCATCTATTGATACTACATTAAACCAGCTTTCATCAGATTATATTGACGGCTACCACAGGACACAGTCTGAAATAGACAGGCAGAATGCCGGCAAAGAAAGATTATACGGCGGCAGGATTTTTTATGAATCAAAGCTTTTTGCAACTACAAAGATAGGGTTAACATATTATAACTCGCAGTATGATAAGCCGTTTGAATATAAAGGGCTGTATAATTTCAGCGGAACAAAATCAAATGCACTTGGTGTAGATTACGATATCGTTATTAAGAACGTGAATATATTCGGTGAGTGGGCAAGGAGCTATACCGATATTGTAGGCGGTGTGACAGGCGTAAAATTCCTGTTCTTCAAGCTGGCTGATCTTATCTTTATGGTAAGGAACTATCCAAAGAACTTCATTATGCTGCATTCATACGGCTTTGGCGAGCAAAGCGGTACTTCGCAGAATGAATTTGGAATTTACTCAGGCATAAGATTTAAAATAGGCAAGCTTGCAATAATAAACGCATATTTTGACCAGTATAAATTTCCTTATGCTACTTTCTATAATCCTGTGCCAACATCGGGCAGGGACTTCATGACATATACACAGTGGAATATCAACAGGAATTTAACCGTTTATACAAAATATAAGAACGAAACCAAAGAAGATGTAACGACAGTTAAGAACATCAACGGGTTTGATGAAGATAAAATTTATGACCGCGGGCAGCAGAACTACCGCATCCAGTTTGATTACGATATCTTCAAAACTTTCCGGGTAAGAAGCAGGTTTGAATATGTATTTGTTGATTATGACGGCTACCTGACATCGCAAAAAGGCTTAATGTTCTTCTCTGACTTCAGGGTAGCGCCATTCCGTGACCTTGCTATAGACGGAAGGTTCATAATATTTCAGACTGATTCTTACGATTCAAGGCTTTACGAGTATGAAAATGAGCTGAACGGCGTAGTATCAAACCAGGGCCTGTACGGCAAAGGAAGAAGATGGTATTTAATGCTGAAATATAAGCCGTATAAATTCCTGGAGCTTTCTGCAAAATACGCCGAAACTATTATTGACGGGGCAAAATCAACCGGCTCCGGCAATGACGAGATAATGGGTGATCTAAAGAACCGTTTCTCACTTCAGCTTGATGTG
>JAPUEV010000201.1:12825-19464 GCA_027492415.1 Ignavibacteria bacterium | reverse complement strand
ACGGTATTTTTCTTACCTGAAATATTAAGTGCAGAGACCGGCAGAACTATTGCAAGGAAGCCGCCCGCAAATACTGCGCTGCCGATTGTTGTTACCGGGCGCGTATCATTTGGAGGCTGTATTCCCAGAAGATCTATTCCAAATTGCTGCAGCACTGCATATAAAGAAACAATTAATGCGGTTACTTCCATTGCCAATGAAATTCTCCCCGGGAATTTCACATCTTCATCCTGTGACCCTGCAATAAAATATACAATCACCAGGTTGATGTATGTCAATAGTCCTATCTGCCTTTCATACTGTCCATAGTAACTGTTATAACTATTAATTGAAAACAGGGTGGATAGAATTGCTGAAAACAAAAGTAACAATAAAGGAATATCAAGCTGCGGAAGAAAATTCAGCTTCAATAATTTATCATTGCTGCCGCCTTTTGAAAAAATTGCCGGCAGGTAACTGCATGCTGTTAACACACAGATTAAGCCGGTAATGATCATCATTACGGCATTTTTAGGAAGATCAGACTGGTTATGGGTAACGGTTGTAACGGTCAGCGGAACAGCGGCTATAAGTAACAGCAATAAATACAATGCAGGCCGGGCAGAAACATTTTTATTCTCTGCCGGTCCTTTCATGATTTAAATGGCAGATTTATCATCGGTTTTCCTCAGGTTCACATCCATTTGCGGGAACGGTATGGAAATACCGTTCAGATCGAACTGTTTCTTTACTTCTTCATTCAGGTAAAACCCTGCTTCTACAATGTCATCGGTCTTAACCCACACCCTTGTTTCTATGTTTACAGAGCTTGCCGCCAGCGATATAACACCTAATACAGGTACAGGATCCTTAAGAATTTTTTCATTGGATGAAAATATTCCAAGTAACACTTCTTTCGCCTTATCAATATCAGAAGTGTAGCTTATAGAAAATACCGTATCAATCCTTCGTTGTTTTTCAAGTGTATAGTTTACTATGGTTCCGGTTGAAAGCGGCCCGTTGGGAATAAAAACAATTTTGTTATCAAGTGTGTTCAGCACTGTATTGAATATCCTTAATTCCCTTACAGTACCTTTATGTCCCTGCGCTTCGATGAAATCACCCTTACTGAACGGCTTATAGATCAATAGCAGCACACCGCCCGCAAAATGCTGCAATGAGCCTGAGAGCGCCATACCGATAGAAATACCAACTGCGCCAAGCAGCGCTATGAATGAGGTCATCTCGATACCTATCATTCCCATAACACTAATCAGCAGCAGCACTTTAAGCACTATTGATATCAGCGTGCGGAAGAACGGCTTTAATGATTCATCCACTTTCCTGGCAGTCATCAGCCTGCCAACGAATTTTATGAACAGCTTTATGAGATAAAGTCCTATGACAAGGGTAATCAAAGCCAAAGCAAGCTTCGGCAGGTATTCAATTACTTCTTTTGTTAATATTTCCAGTGTCTGCTTATCAAACATAATGTTATCTCATCTTCATCATATAAAAATCGATTTTTTTGGTACTACCATCCTTACCCGGACCCTCAATGAACGCGTGCAGGTTACCTTCTTCAAGCATGTATGATATTTTTTTCGGAAAGTCATGTTCAGGGTTTTCAAATACAGCGCTTGTATCACTTACTGAAGTAAGCCTGAATTTCACCGGGGCAGGATTATGCTTTACATCTGCAATATAGAATATTCCTTCTGCGGTATTTTCTATTTTCAGGCTTTCGCTGAAGGTCACTTCCCCGTTCTTAACAGTTCTGGAAGAGCCTTCAAATAAATTATCACCGGTTTTTTTCCACTCTTCATATGACCTGCTCTCACCCTCGGCAGATACCCAGCTATCTACTATCCATAAAAGTTTATCCATATCTGAATTTGTTTGCGCCATCAGTATATCAGAATTTATTATAAATATTAATAATAATATGAATTTAATTGCGGATTTCATTTTTTGTATTAACAAATTTAAGGATTATTGATGAATCTTTCTACCATTGAAAATACTTTTGCACTTTCAATATCGTGCATGCAGTTAGCACCAAATTTCTCACCTTCTGGAATAAAGCCAAGGCACTTGCCACCTGAACAAGTAACACAGCTTTTTTCTGACTGAATAATTACATGCATTGATTCATCTTCATAAATTTTCCACATGATATCATCATACTTTTCAAGCAGCCCAACCGTTTTTGTGCCAACTGCGGCAGCCAAATGCCTGGGCCCGGAGTTATTCACAACCGCTATATCAGCAATGCTTAAAATACCCGCAAGCTCACTAATACTTTTTGTCTGAATACTGTTCAGCTTTCCTTTGAACAGCCCATGGAGCGCTGAAATATATTCCTCATCATACTCACTGTAAGCAATAATGATATTGTTATCATTCTTTTGCCGACACATTTTTATTAGATCAGCCATTTTCTCCGGGGGATACTGCCTGTCCTTATCACTTGCCCCCGGGTGAATTACAATTAATTTCCTTCCCTGTGATAAATTTAATCCTGCACTTAATTTCTTAGCGTTATCAATACCCGCTTCGGGCACATTATAAAAAGTATTCTTATCGCCGGCTGAAACGCCAAGCGGCTTTAACAGGTCACAGAAATAATTCAGAACACCTGCATCACTCCGCTTAACCGCGGGTCTATCTGTCAAAAGGTAGTCAAACTTCTGCCCTTTTTCGCCTATGCGTTTCCTGATCCCTGCAAAAAATGACCACAGCACAAACCTGTTCTGCGGAAAAGTGCATATCACAGCATCATATTTCTGCCTGCGCAGGTACTTTATGCAGGCACGCTCAGCTGAAAGTCTTTTCAACCCCTTCAGCCCGCGCATAGCCTGCCTGTCAAGCTCAAGCACTTCATCAGCAAAAGGATTTCCTTTAAAAACTTCTGCTGTTCCTTCAAAATTTGATTTTTCTATGTAAGGATGGCCGTGTTCATTTTTGCCCGCAGTATTGCTGCGTGAATATTTTCTTCTGTGAAACAGCATTATTGTGGTGTGTATTCCGGGCAGGGAGCGTTTTACCGCTTTTAATGCAGGGGTAAGGCATATAGAATCTCCCATCTGGCCTTCCGCCAGAAAAAGTATTTTTCCTGTTTCCTGCAATAAAAATTATTATGGTTTTATTGTATCCCGCAGCTTAGTGCTGGCAGACCTCTGTTAAAACGCCGCCAACTGATTTTGGTTTAACAAAAGCTATCAGCATATTATCAGAGCCTATACGCGGCTCTTTGTTAATAAGCTCAAAACCGCTCTCATCAAGCCTCTTCAGGTCTGTTTTTACATCATCTGATTCATAAGCTACGTGGTGAATTCCTTCGCCGCGCTTTTCTATGAACTTTGAAATGGGTGAATCCTCTGAAGTGCCTTCAAGCAGCTCTATGGTTGATTCGCCAATTGTAAATTTTACAACATTAACTTTCTGCTCTTCCACATATTCCATCTCAGATGGCTCTGACCCGAGAAGCTTCCTGTACATTTCTGATGCGGTTTTAAGATCTTTTACAGCAATTCCTAAATGTGATATTTTGTTTATCATATGTAGTCACTCAATCCTTTTCTTTTCAGGTAGTCAACTATTTCTTTAACTTCCTGCGACCTGTCTTTTTTACAGATCAGTAATCCGTCTTTTGTATTGATTATTATTAAGTCATCAGCGCCAATTACGCCGACAAATCCTTTTGTTGACATTATAAGGTTATTATGTGAATCCTTGATAAAGCTATCCCCTATAACTGCATTATTATTCTTGTCTTTTATCTTTAACCGTGAAACTTCATCCCAGCTGCCCAGGTCGCTCCATTTAAGGTCAGCTTTTATGACAAATACATTCTTCGCTTTTTCCATAATGCCGTAATCTATGGATATACCCTTTATCTCAGCAAAAACCTGTTCAAGCACCTGCTGGTATTTAGATGTGTGTATTGCCTTTTCTATTTTCTGCATAGCATGGTGCAGGTCAGGCAAAAGCTCATTCATCTGCTTAAGCATAGTATCAGCCCTGAAAATGAACATGCCGCTGTTCCACAGGAAGTCACCGCTTTCAAGGAATATCTTCGCTACATCAAGCGAGGGTTTTTCGGCAAAGGTCTTTACCCTGTAAATGCTTACTTCGGAATTTTCAGCCTTATAATATGCGTCTTCAATGAACTGTATGTAGCCGTAGCCTGTTTCAGGGTGTGAAGGAACTATACCAAGCGTTACGATGGCATCTTTTTCTTCAACGAATTTTAACCCTGAATTAACAGCTTTAGTGAACTCATCAACATTTTCTATCAGGTGGTCAGCTGGTATAACCAGCATCTTCGCCTTTTCATCGTATTGCTTTAATATAGTGGATGCCAGGCCAATGCACGGCGCTGTATTCCTGCCAACAGGCTCGCCGATAATATTATCCTTGGGTATCCTTGGCAGCTGCTTCTTAACAAGATCAATGTACTGTTTATTGGTAATTACAAAAACCTGTTCAATCGGCACTATATCCTTCAGCCTCTTAATTGTAAGCTGAAGCATTGTTTCATCTGAATTGGCAATTGGTAAGAACTGTTTGGGCAGCTTTGATGTACCGTACGGCCAGAACCTTGCGCCAACTCCGCCTGCCATTACAATCGCGTATGATTTCATATTTGGGTTTGTTTCAGTTTTTAAGAATCGGCAAATATCTTTACCGGGTTATTGAGATGCTGTACCAGTACATTAAAGTCTTCGGGTTTTCTGCTGGTTAAAAGCATTTTGAAAGTAAAGATTATATATTTCACTATCTGCTGTATCTCAGGCTCCTGCATATCCATTCTGTAATCCTTAACATATTTAAGGAATACATATGTAACCTCTGCCAGCTTAAGTGTATCATTATTCTTTATTGCCGCAGATATTTTTGCTATCAGCCTTAAGGCATTGTTCAGCTCGCTTATCTTTTCCAGCGCGTCAAATTTGCTGTATTCACCTTTCAGGTTATTTATCGCGGTAAAGCTCTTCTCAAATTCTTTAATTAAATATTTAAGCTTAAAGTTCGCAGTTTCAAGCTGAGATTTCTTAAGTGCCGGTTTTTCCATTACCGGCTTAAATTCCGTGTGCTCCTGTTCGTATGATCTTCCGTATGCGGGATCCGTTTCAGTTATTGTTTCTGCCTGCTGCGGCTTTTCTCCTGTTCCTTCAAATTCACTTTCAGCTTTTTCGGATTTAACAATATCTGTTTCTTCCTTCTGCTCCCTGCTTATATCCTGCTTAAGCTGTTCAATTTTATCTACAATTGTATCATAATTAAGATAGTCTTCACCCTTTATCAGGCTGTTAACCAGCGCCAGTGATGAATCCAGCAGCTTTATCCTTTCACCGGTAAGGATATCAGGCTGGCTTATGGATTTTGTGAAGAAAATGTTCATTGTCAGGAAAATATCAGCAATAAGATCAAACGATAGCTGCCGCGAAAGGTTTGAGAGCTCGCTTGTGATCCCGATTATCTCCGTCAGGCATTGCAGGCATTTTTCGCTTTGTTTGCCGGCATCGTTCTGAATGCAGTCTCTGCCTACTGTTGCAAAAAGTATTTCCAGTATCTTTACTTCTTCAAAGAACTTGGTCTCAAACTTGTAATAAGCTTCGTTTGTTATAGGCTCTTCCTTAACGTGTTCATGGTCCTGTGATGAACCCTTAGGCTTGTGGACCTCTATTTCTATCTCTGGAAGGTCAGTGGTAATGTTATCTTCGTCAGTCAGTTCTTCTGTATCTTCATCTATTTGGTTTACGCGGTTTATGGTAATTTCGCTTTCAGTATCCTCAAGCTCATACAATTCTGTTCCTTCCAGGCTGCTTTCTTCATCGCCTGATTCATCTTCATCGGTATTTTCTTCGCTATCTGCAGTTATCTCCCCGGTATCATCGCTTACTGGTGTTTCCTCAATATCTTTATCTGAATTTTCAACTGACTGGCTGATTGTATCAAGCTCAAATACTTCCGCCTCGCCTGTATATGTGTCTGCATTTTCTATCAGCGTTAAGCCTGTATCATCGGTATTATCTTCATCTGAGGCACTATCCATATCTTCCATTTCAACAAGGTTGGTCACATTTTCTGCATCATCATCGGTGGATATTTTTATTTTATCCTTCGGCTTATCATCGCTGAATTCTGCATCCCCGGTTTTATCTTCAGTAATGCTCTTAATTGTTTCCTGGACGTTATCGCTCCTGTAATCTTCGATCTTTGAACAAATCTTCGAAATATTTATCTTATCATATTCAAAGTTATCCTTAAGGTTAAAAATTGTTACCTGTGATTTATCTATTTTATCAGAAATATAAAGGAGATACTTGAACAGCATTTCAAGTCCCGCTGTTTTGCCCACTATATATGTTATCTTCATAACATCATCTATTGCAATGATATTATCAACCAGCTTCCTCAGCCGGTAATTTTCAGTGAACTCACTTCCGGGTGAATTTACCACTGTATAAAGCAGGTAATTTATGTAGTCTTTTTTAAATGTCATTTTTTAACCGTTCAAATATACTCTTTCAACCCTGTCTGCAACA
The DNA here is from genome assembly GCA_027492415.1 of Ignavibacteria bacterium. Classification (GTDB taxonomy): domain Bacteria; phylum Bacteroidota; class Ignavibacteria; order Tepidaquicellales; family OLB5; genus OLB5. Next base: position 12,931 of record JAPUEV010000201.1, on the reverse strand, counting down.
GCGCAAAGCATTTCATAAGGAATTTTCCCGCATATCTTCCCCAGCTTATCTGCGCCAAGGTAATGCCGGTTATCTTCACCCATTAACAGATCATCATCGCCAATTT
>JAPUEV010000201.1:0-12815 GCA_027492415.1 Ignavibacteria bacterium | reverse complement strand
GTCCATAGTTACAGCCCCAACCTGCCTGTAAAGCTTTTTGCTAATAACAACCCGGGCTTTATTGGTTAACAATCTCTGATACCCGTCACCGTAACCAATCGGGACAGAACCAATGAACTCAGCGCTCTTTGCGGAATATTTCCTGCCGTATGATACGCTTTCGCCTTTTTCAATCTTCTTTATAAATGTAACCTTCGATTTCAGGTTCATTATCGGTTTCAGCTTTATCTTGTTCCTAACGCCGTTACCCGGGTAATACCCATAGAGAAGAAGTCCGGGTCTTACCATATTAAAGTATGAGCTTTTAAGGTCAAGCACTGCCCCGCTGTTTGCTGAGTGTACTATCGGGAACTCAACCCCTGCTTTTTTAAGCTCGCCAAGCAGCCTGGTGAATCTTTTAAGCTGAAGCTTTGCGAATGTTTTATTCTTTTCTTCAGATGTTGCAAAATGCGTAAATATTCCTTCAAGCTCAATATTCTTTAAAGCGGCTATCTGAAGGATGGTTTTAAATGCTCCTTTGTAATCCAGCCCGATACGGCGCATGCCGGTATCAACTTCAATGTGTATTTTGAACCTGCTCTTCAGCTTCCTGCTGTAATCATTCAGGAATTTTGCCGTATCATATGATGCTACAGTTGCCGTAAGGTTATGCCTGTGCAGTATCTGCACATACTTCGCGGGCTCAAGCTTTGAGTGTATCAGCGTCCCGAAAACAAGTATCGGTGTATCGGGAATCAGTTTCCTTAAGCGTATCGCTTCATCATAATTTGCAACCCCAAGGAAATCAATGCCAAGATCAACAAGCTTTTTGCTCACTTCCTCTATACCGTGCCCGTAAGCGTTAGCTTTCACTACTCCGCATATCTTTATCCTGCGTTTCGGATACTCGCCGTGAATGTGGCGCCTTATCTGCTCAACGTTAAATGCAAGCTTCGCAAAATCTATCTCTGCCCGTGTTGGGTTCATTCAATAATTAATATTCCTAACAACTTCTCCCCTCTCCTTTCAGGAGAGGGGTTGGGGGTGAGGTTACTTATTCTTCGTAACAGCAAAGTCTCTGCACTTAAGGCGGGACTCTGCGTATCAAATTCTACAATCCCGGTTTAGTCAGCTTCATCAGGTCCAGTACTTTATTAAGCTCTTTTTCAGGCATAATGTTCTTCGATCTAATCACATCCATTATTGAGCGGTGCGTTTTCACTGATTCTTTAGCAATTTCAGCTGCCCTTGCATAGCCTATTATTGGGTTCAGCGCTGTTACTATGCTAATCGATTTCTCAGCATAATCACGGCACTTCTTTTCATCCGCAATAAGTCCGGCAACACATTTATCATCAAATACAGCAAGCGAATTCTTTAAGATCTCTATCATCCATACTATATTAAAAATCATTACAGGCATCATAACGTTAAGCTCTAATTGGCCAGCCTGCGCACACATCATTACTGTATGGTTATTGCCCATAACCTGGTATAACACCTGGTTCATCATTTCTGCCATAGAAGGGTTTACCTTGCCGGGCATAATTGAGGACCCCGGCTGAACTGCAGGCATGATAATTTCAGCAAAGCCTGTTGTGGGTCCAGATGCCAAAAGACGCAGGTCATTGGTTATCTTCGTCATATCAATTGCAAAATTATTAATTGCAGATGATAATTCCATGAAGGGCATCATGCTTTGCATAGCTTCAAAGTAATTCTTTGTCGGCCTAAGCTTCAATCCTGTAACTTTTGAAAGGTTCTTTGCCATCAGGCTGCGGTATTTTACGTGAGTGTTAAGCCCTGTACCAACAGCAGTACCGCCTATGCCAAGATCAGCCAGATGCTTTTGTGAAGACATTATTAATTCATAGTGCCTGCTGACAATTTCTGCATAACCTTCAAATTCCTGGCCAAGCGTTATAGGTGCCGCATCCTGTAGGTGCGTTCTTCCTGATTTAATTACTTTCGAAAATTGTTTCGCTTTCTTTTCCAGTGTCCGCTGGAAATGTTTTATCACCGGCATCAGTCTGCCTGCCATAATGAGCGATGCAAGCCTCATTGCTGTAGGGAATGTATCATTGGTTGACTGCGCCATATTAACATGGTCGTTAGGGTTAATGATTTTGTAATCTCCGCGCTTTCCGCCAAGCAGCTCAATGCCGCGGTTTGCAAGCACTTCATTTGTATTCATATTATGAGATGTACCGGCTCCTGCCTGGTAAACATCAACCACAAAATGCTCTCTGTGCTTTCCGCTTAAAACTTCATCTGCCGCTTTAACGATTGCGCCGGCTATTTTCTTGTTAAGCAGCCCAAGCTCAGCATTTGTCATAGCTGCTGCTTTCTTAATATAAACAAAAGCTTCCACCATAACGGGATGCGCTTTCCATCCGCTTACGGGAAAATTGAGAACTGCTCTTTGTGTCTGTACACCGTAATATGCTTCGTGGGGTAAGTGGATCTCTCCGAGTGAATCTTTTTCAATCCTGGTTTTCATTGAAAATTATGCCTTTCAGTATTAAATTGTATTTCGGTATTGATTCTGCTTCAATTTCGCACAAATCTACTCGATTAAAGTGATGAATTCGTGCAAAATATTAGCTAATTTAACAATTAATTATCATTAGTTATATAGAAAAAAAATTATGAAAAGACTTTTTTTTACTCTGGCAGCAGTATTTGCTTTATACTCATTTACAACCTTTGCCCAGGAAGGCCAGGATTCAACACTCTCTCCCGAAGATACAATAAAGATTACTGAAGATACATTGCAAACCGCTGAAACTGACCCGGTTAAGCTTGAAATATCAAGGATAATAAAAGAAGTTAACTCACGCTCAGCGGAAGTTGATAATATAATCTCCAGCGGTGAGATAAAAATAAAAACTCCCAAAGTCGATGAAACGGGCGACATAGAAAATCATATTAAAAAGAAAGATGACCTGTGGTTCAAGATCGAAGGTCCAATGGGTATTGATGTTGCGGTCGCTCACTTTAACCGTGACCGTTTTACTTTTTTTGATGACTTAAATGATGTTGTTACAACAGGCTCTACCACTATACTGAATATCGGAACGCTTACCAGGATTAGATGCACATTTGATGACATGCTGAATTCATTTTCGGGTACGGTAAGGATATCTAAAGGGAAAAAGGATGAGCTTGCAATGACAGAAGAAGGGAACCAGTATGTACTTTCATTAAAGAGGGGCACAATTACAAGGAAGTACTGGGTTGATAAGGATAATTATTTTGTATACAAATACCTTTACCTGAGCAAAACAGGCCAGACTCTTATTTCTTTTGAATTTTCCAACTTTACCAATTACGGTACATCAACATATGCAAAGAAAGTGGAAATACGCCGGCCCAAGCAGAATGAATATTTCAGGCTTACCATGGAAACCGTAAGCCTTGGGCAAAGCTACCTCGACTTCAAGGTTGACTATCCTTATGGTGATGTGAAAATGAGAACGTGGAAATAAATTAATCATTACTTTTTAAAAGGAGCCTTAAATGAAATTATTCCGTTCAGCAATTTTATTATTGTTCTTAACTTGTACCTGTTCTGCACAAATTAACAATATTACTTTATGCAGGAATAATTTAAACAAACATATTCTCAGCAACTCCAGCGCATACGATACTATTTACTTCAACATTCCCAATGTATTGTTATCAATTGTTGATATAAATGTTAAAATAGATACCGTTGAATACGGCTGGGATTCTGACCTTAGGTTTGAGCTATTCCATTTATCCGCAGCTGATACACTAATACTTCACCGTGGAGGCAGCGGTGATAATTTTATCGGTACAAACCTAAATGATTCAGCCTCAACTGCTATAGGAAGCGGTACAGCTCCATTTACCGGCTCCTACCGTCCTGATAAACCGCTCAGTATTTTCAATAATATGACGCCAATGGGAATATGGGTCCTAAAAATTTCAAGTGATGCAGGCGGCGATACAGGCTTGCTTAAAGCATGGTGTATTAATATGCAGTATACCTATGTTACTGCGCTTAACAATAACAGCTCGTTACCTGACAAATTAGCTTTATACCAAAACTATCCGAATCCGTTCAACCCTGTAACAAAAATAAAGTTTGATATAAGCGGTTCATCAGCTGTGCAAACGTACGTTTCTGTGTATGATATACTTGGTCGTGAAATTGAAATATTGGTCAACAAAGAGCTTTCTCCCGGTACTTATGAAGCTGATTTTGACGGGAGCAAATATGGCTCAGGGGTATATTATTATTCATTAAAAACTCCCGGTTATACTGACATTAAAAAAATGGTTTTGATAAAATAAAACTGTTAAAATATTGTTAAGTGATCTATAAGGGAGCACGGCTCCCTTTTTAATTGATGCAATACATTTGGTGAATATCTGCTACATTTATTTTTTTAAATCTAATTTGTATTTTCGCCTATGGCAAAAATGAAAACTGAATGCAGCTGTGGTATTATCCATGAGTTTGATGTTGAAACTGCTAAAAAATTTGAAGGCGGCGTCCCTGATTATATTGAGTGCAGCGAGTGTCCCGTCTGCAGCCCGGAACTGCTTGAAAAACCCGAGGATCATGAAGACGAGGCATATAAAGAGGAAGCCGATATAGAAAAATTGCTGAAGGATGATGATATTGTTATCCTTGAGGAATTTGATGACCTGGATGAAGATCTGGATGAAGAAGAGTATTGATTTAAAAAGAGATCAATAAAAAAGGGGGCTATGCCCCCTTTTTTATTATATTAATTATGTAAACCGTTATTTCGGATCCATCGCATAAGCGTCTTCGCCATGCAGGAATGCATCCAGACCTTTTGTCTCTTCTTCAGCAGTAGTTCTTACCGGTGTAAATAAATTTATAAGCCAAAGCATTCCGTATGTAAATACGAATGCATAAATTGAACTTATCAATATACCAAGAAGCTGAACTTTAAAGAACTCGCCGCCGCCATGCAATAAACCGTTTGAACCTGCAGCATTAATTGTTACCGTGCCGAATATACCAAGCATAACAATACCAATCAATCCGCCTACTCCGTGAACACCCCAAACATCAAGTGCGTCATCCCACTGAAGCTTATTCTTTAACGCTACTGCAAAGTAACAGATAATACCTGAAGCTATGCCGATAAACACTGCGGCTTTAAGTGATACATATCCTGCTGCAGGAGTAATTGTTGCAAGTCCTGCAACTGCGCCTGTTAATAAGCCCACAAATTTCGGTTTCTTTTCAAGCCACCATGATATTAACAGCCATGTTACAGCTGCAAATGATGCGGCAACATCTGTATTTAAAAATGCAGCAGCTGTAACGCTGTCAACAGCAAACTCGCTGCCTGCATTAAAGCCGTACCAGCCGAACCAAAGCAAACCTGTTCCTAATGCTATTAAAGGAATACTGTGCATTCCTGCGTCAGCAACTTTTCGTTTTCCTATATACAGAACGGATGCCAGCGCTGCAAAACCTGCTATATTATGAACTACTATACCTCCTGCAAAATCTTTTACACCCCATTTAGCCAGAATTCCGCCGCCCCATATCATATGAACAAACGGGAAATAAACAAACAATAGCCATAATGTTAAAAATATTATATATGCTTTGAACTTTACCCTGTTTGCAAATGCGCCTGTAATAAGCGCAGGTGTTATGATGGCAAACATCATCTGGTAAGCTATAAATACGTATAAAGGTATTCCCGGATTTAACGGGCTGGGTGTTGTTGGTGTAACACCGCTTAAAAATGCCATTTTAAAATTACCTATTATGCCGCCAATATCTGTACCTGTTGCCATATCACCGCTAAAACACATCGAGTATCCCACAACATACCATATAACAGTTGTAATACCCATAGATACAAAGCTCTGCATCATAATGGTTAAAACATTTTTTCTGCCAACCAGTCCCCCGTAAAAGAATGCAAGTCCCGGTGTCATAAGCATAACCAAGCTAGTAGCCAGAAGCATAAAACCTGTATTGCCTGTATCAAACATTTTTTAACTTCCTCCTTAATGAAATAACTGCGTTAATTGCAAAATATATAAAATCAATATCACAAATTTAATATTATACAAAAACACGAACTATGAGAGAGGTCATATTTTAAAATGAGCAATGTCATTTATAATTGTACAAAAAATCACTTATTTAGCTATATTCCAAGCCTTAAAAACAATTTATATTTGCACAGATGAATTAAACTCAATTGCCTCAGCAGGTAATAAGCCTTATAAATTCATTCAGTAAAATATAAAAATTTAACCCTATGAAATTCTAATACTATTAAATATAAATTTGTTCTCTTATACAGAGATCTCTTTTTAAACAGGGTTAAAATAGCATCTGTAAATAAGGACATGGTTGAACCGTTGTTTCTCTAACTGCTTTTCTCCTAACTAGCTGTTTCTCTAATAACGGTACAAACGCAAAAGGGCTCTGTTTACAGAGCCCTTAGCATTTAAAAATATCATTATACTGAAAGTATTTCCGAATCATGACGGTATATTGCCGCATTAATGATGGCGTTAATACTGCAGTCATCTACGGGCTTTACCAGGTATCCGTAAGCATTTGTGGTTTTGGATTTATCTATCGTATTCTGGTCATAATTTCCGGATATGTAAATTACCGGAATACCGAAGTTTTTTCTGATTATAGAAGCCGTTTCAATTCCGTCCATTTCTCCTGCAAGCGATATATCCATTAAAACAAGGTCAGGTTTTAATTCCTTTACTGCATTAATTGCTTTCTCGCCTTTGGATTCTATCCCAATAGCTTCATGTCCAATTTTCCTGATAGTGGTAGCCAGGTCAAGTGCAATTATCCGCTGGTCTTCTACTATAAGTACCCGGGCTTTTCTGAATATGAAGTTCATATTTTTTTATTTTAAGTTCTGTAATGTGTTTTATGTTCAATGTCATTGAAAACGAGCCTTACCTCTATGCCTTCTTCTGAATTTATTTCGGCTTCACTTTCCAGCTGTTCTGCCAGTGTATTAATCAGGAGTATTCCCAGCTTTGAAGGATTTTCTGCTATTAATTCCTCAGGTGCCCCAATTCCATCATCTCTGTATATCAGCTCATATGATCCGTCTTCCAGCCTGGTGATCTTTATCAGGATATTCCCTGTTCTATCACCGGGGAATGCATGCTTAAGCGAATTTGTAAAAAGCTCATTTAAGATCAGGCCGCAGGGCAGAGCTGTATTGATAGAAAAAAATATGTTTTCAATTTCAAGCTGAACCTTTACTTTCTCTGCGTTTACGCCTGATGAAAGCAGCAGCTGCCTGCATAGATCTTCAGCATAATCATAAAAATTGATCCTGCTGAAATCTTTTGTCTTATAAAGCTGCATATGGATAAGTGCCATAGACCTGATGCGCTGCTCACTTGCCTTAAGGAACTCAACAGCCGGATTCCCCGGTATCTTGTTCGCCTGTATACGCAGCAAGCTTGAAACCGTCTGAAGATTGTTCTTAACCCTGTGATGAATTTCCTGAAGCATTGTTACTTTTTCTATTAAGGAGCGCTCCAGCTCTTCTGTTCTTTCCTTTACACGCTCTTCAAGGCTGCGGTTAAGCTCTCTTATCTCTTTTTCTATTTTCTTCCTCGGGCTTATATCCCTTATTGCAGCAACTACAAGCATTTCACCTTCAACTTCAGTCCTGATAGGTGAAAGTGATATTTCAACATCAAACTCACTGCCGTCCTTTCGTTTTGCCTTCAGGTCCCTGCCTTCACCCATCATCCTGTTCTTTGGATTTTCGTTGAACACCTGCCTGTGCTTAACATGCTCAGATGAATATCTTTCAGGCATAAGCATCTCAATTTTCCTTCCGTAAAGCTCCTTTTCTGTATACCCGAAAAGGCTTATCGTTTGCCTGTTAACAAGGTTAATGATGCCGTTGCCGTCAACTATTATCATCGAGTCGGGTGCAGATTCAATAAGATACCTGAACTTTCTCTCTGATTGCCTCAGCTTTTCTGAGTTCTCTTCAAATAATGTAAGATCCTTGGTTATCTTGGTATAGCCGGTAATAGTACCTTCTTTATCAAAATTAGCCGTAATAATTCCGTTGCCGTAAAACTTAGTGCCGTCTTTGCGCATATGCCAGCCTGAGTACTCAGCCCTGCCGCTTGCAGCAGCGGTATTTAAAAGCTTTTCAGGCAGACAGCTTGATTTGCTTTCCTCAGTAAAAAAGATCCGGAAATGTTTATCCAGCACTTCGCTCTCAGTATAGCCTTTAATTCTTTCAGCTCCCTGGTTCCACGAAATAACATTTCCGTCAATATCCAGCATGAATATAGCGTAATCTTTGATCTCTTTTAAAAAATGCTCATAATTAATTGAAGGTTTCATGTCAGCATTAATTGAAAATAATTATTGATCTGTTTTCTGTGTTGGAATTTTATAAATTATTCAAGTAAGTATAATCGCCGGAATGCTGCCAGTAGGAAAAACTAAATGTGCTGAAAAATCCTGTATTTAAGAACCGCTTAAATTACATAATTGAAATGTTAATATCAAATGAGATATAAATCATAATTTAATCTAATTTTTTATGATATATATCGCTGAAAATAGTGGATATTTGGCCATAAACTTAAAAAGCCCGGAAACCCCGGGCTTACTTTATTTACTCATGCTGGTTAAATTTACAGTCTAATCGTTTCTTCTTTGCCTATATTAACTATCTGCGAAACTATATTTTCATCATTAGAAACAAGATCTTTGATCGTCATATTTTTCAATACCCCATCCACTGCGCTTTGCAGCATTTGCCAAAGGGAGCGGATCGAGCAATCAATTGAATGCGTGCAGATATTTGCTGAGCCGCTGTGATCATTGCAGAACTCCTCATCAAAAAGCTTGCCGCCAAGAAAATCCAGTACGTCTTTGACAAGAATTTCTTCTGAAGGACGGCTTAATGTATAGCCGCCTATCTGCCCCCGAGAGCTTGCCAAAAATCCGCCAAGCCTTAGTGCGCGCAATATCTTGGCTGTGTTATGGGTTGTTATACCTTCTGCTTTGCTTATTTCAGGGATAGTAAGTCCTTTATCCGCTTTTTCACGGGCAACCCTTAACAAACACCGTAATCCGTATTCTTCCTGTGTACTGAATTTCATTTTTTAGTTACCGCTGTACTTTGGGATCTTTGAACCGCATGCTTTTGCATGTAATATCGCATCATACTGCTCTTTTGGAACTGATGGTCCCTGGAAGGAACAATGCTCATTAAAAGCGGCTGTTAATTCTTCCGCAACCATATCAGCTGTTTTGCCTTCAATGTTCATTCTCTGCATCAAAAATACAACTTCGCCATCCTTAAAAATTGCCATGTACGGCGAGGATGGAGGTATGCCGGGTAAATATGCATTCCTTAAATGATCAACTGCATCTCTATCCTGTCCTGCAAATACAGTTACTATCCTGTTTGGAATAACATTGTTCTGGAGAGCCATTGTTACACCGGGTCTGGCACTTCCGGCAGCACATCCGCAGACTGAATTAATCATAACAAGTGTTGTGCCTTCTTTTTGCCCTAAGTAAGTATCTACATCAGCCGGGGTGAGTAATTCAACAAATCCTGCTGCTGTTAATTCATCCCTCATCGGCTGAACCGCTTCGGGATCGTAAATGGGTCCTCTTGTGTTTATCTGGAACATAATTTTATTATTTTATTTTTATTTAAAAAATTATTAATTAAACTTTTCTTTCTTTTAAAACAGGTTAAGCTGCAGCTTTGCTTCCTCGCTCATCATATGCATTCCCCAGGTAGGCTCCCATACAACTTTAACGCTGCATTCAGTTACACCCGGTATAGAGCGTATCTTGCCTTCAACTTCAGGCGGCAATGTTCCTGCAACGGGACAAGCCGGCGAGGTTAGGGTCATTTCGATCTCAACTTTTCCGTTCTCGTCAATATTCACTGCGTATATCAAGCCCAGCTCATAAATATTCACGGGGATCTCGGGGTCATAAACACTTTTCAGTGCCTCTATGACAGCTTCGTTAAGCTCAGCCCGGTCAGCCTTTTCAGCAGGAGGTTTTATTTCCTTTTTTTCTTCCGCTTCTTTTACTTCTGTTTTTTCTTCTGTGTTATCTGTCATTATTTTAATTTTGCTGTTTTGCTTTATAAGCAATCGCGTACATCTTCATTTGTTTTATCATAGCTGCAAGTCCGTTAGCCCTTGTCTGCGCAAGGTGCTGCTGTAAGCCCGTTTTTGAAATGAACTCAAGCTTTGCATTTAAAACCTCATCCGGAGTTCTGCCGTTTAGTACCCTTACAAGCAGGGCAATTAACCCTTTTACTATGGTTGAATCACTATCAGCCTTAAAAATTATCCTGCCGTTCTCATCTGATGTTACCAGCCACACACTGGATTGGCAGCCCTTTACTTTATTATCATCAGTGCGCTTATCTTCGGGGTAGCCTTTAAGCTTTTTGCCAAGCTCAATAATATATTCATATTTATCCTGCCAGTTTTCAAAAAAACTGAACTCATCAACAACTTCATCTTCTATTTCCTGAATCGATTTATCCACTGTTTTGTCATTCCCGCGTAGGCGGGAATCCATTTGTTTTATTGAATCTGATACAAATGATATTTAGTTTCAATTTTCAATAAACTGATATTATGAACTTCTAACTTAATATCTCTACTGCTTTCTTCAATGCTGTTACAAAAACATCAATTTCTTCATTTGTATTATAGAATGCAAACGAAGCTCTTACCGTTCCCGGAACTTTAAATCTATCCATCAGCGGCTCAGTGCAATGCTGACCCGTTCTAACTGCAACACCATTGGTATCAAGCATTATTCCTATATCAAGTGCATTCAATCCTTCCGCTACGAACGATATTACTCCAGTCTTTTCTTTTGCTGTGCCTATTATCCTGAGCCCGGTGATCTTACCCAGCTCTTCAGATGCATGATCAAGCAGTTCTGATTCCTGTTTATGTATAGCATCAAAGCCAACGGAATTTATATAATCAATCGCAGCGCTTAGACCCACTGCACCTTCAACATTCGGCGTACCGGCTTCAAACTTCATGGGTATATCGTTATATGTAGTCTTTGCAAAAGTTACTGAGCTTATCATATCTCCGCCGGTTTGATATGGCGGCATAGCTTCAAGCAGTCGAGCCCTGCCATAAAGTACGCCAATACCCATGGGTCCGTACATTTTATGCGATGAAAATACGTAAAAATCCGCGCCAAGATCACGTACATCAACTTTTGTATGATGTACAGCCTGCGCGCCATCTATTACAACAGCAATATCTTTGTTCTTCTCTTTTGCTAATTTTATAATTTCTTTTACCGGATTTATCGTACCAAGCGAATTGGATATATGACAAACTGCAACGATCTTTGTTTTAAGCGAAAGCAGCTTTTTATATTCATCAATTAATAGCTCGCCGTTATCGTTTATTGGAATTACCCTGAGTACAGCTTTTTTCTTTTCGCATAATACCTGCCACGGCACAATATTTGCGTGATGCTCCATTTCGGAGATTATTACCTCGTCACCTTCCCTAACATGTTCAAGTCCGTATGAATAAGCAATTAAGTTTATCGCCTCAGTGGTACCGCGTGTAAATATAATTTCTTTTTCACTTGCCGCATTAATGAAATCCTTAACTTTTATCTTCGCGTTTTCATATGCTTCACCGGCTTTAATGCTTATCGAGTAAACTCCCCTGTGAATATTTGCATTATAGCTTTTATAATAATCACTGATAGCGTTTATTACACTTACCGGTTTCTGTGAAGTCGCCGCATTATCAAAATATACCAATGGCTTTCCGTTTGATTCCACCGAAAGTATCGGGAAATCTTTCCTTATTTCATCAACATCAAATATTTTCTTTTCTATTACCGATTCCATTTTATTGTTGTAAAATGTTTTTTCCCAGTCCCCTCCCCTTCGGGGAGGGTTAGGGAGGGGTCATTACCCCAGCTTCTCAAAAACCAAATGATTCAAGTGCTCATGAAGCGTTTCATTTTCAATGGTCTCAAAAATATCGTTTGCAAACGCTCTTATAAGTACACGCTTTGCATGCTCTTCGCCGATACCGCGTGAGCGCAGGTAAAATACCGCTTCATCATCAAGCTGGCCAATTGCAGCGCCGTGTGAGCACTTTACGTCATCGGCGTAAATTTCAAGCTGCGGCTTTGTATCAATTGTAGCTGTACTTGCAAGCAGAATAGCTTTGTTTGACTGGTACGCATTTGTCTTCTGTGCGTCTTCTCTTACAAAAACCTTCCCGTTGAATACGCCTCTTGAGCTATCATTCAGTACGCCTTTATACATCTCATTGCTTTGTGAGTGCGGCTTCGCATGGTCAATTAATGTATGGTTATCAACGTGCTGGCTGCCTTCGGTCAGGTATAAACCGTAAAGATTGCCTGTACAGTTTTCCGCGTCAAGCTTAACATTGGTGTCATTCCTTACAAGTGCGCCGCCAAGCGTTACACTGAAATGAGTAAAAGTTGAGTTCTTTTCCTGCACAGCCTGTGTGCGGTTAATGTGGAATGATTTATGGTTTTCCAGCTGCAGGCGGTAAATTTCTATGAATGAATTTTCACCAACTGAAACTTCGGTGACAGCATTAACAAGGTTCTCACCTTCGCCAATGCTGTAATAGCTTTCAATTATCCTTGCTTTGGAATTCTTCCCTGAAATTACCAGGTTCCTTGGCTGGGATATAACATTCCTGCCTTCTTCGCCGGTAATATTTAATATGTGTATGTGCCCTGATACCTCTGTATTATCCGGAAGTATTATAACGCTTCCTTCTTTTGCAAA
>JAPUEV010000200.1 GCA_027492415.1 Ignavibacteria bacterium | reverse complement strand
CAATCAAAATTTTTCCAAAAATTTAAAAAACTAATTTCATAATTTTAAAAGAGATTCCCGCCTGCGCGGGAAAAAGCGAATATGTTTACAGGCATAGTAGAAGAAAAAGGAATTGTAGTAAAGAAAACAAAGATCAACGAAGGTTTTAAGTTCAGAGTGAGATCTAAGCAGGTCGCAAAAAAGCTTGCATTGAGTGACAGCGTTTGCATAAACGGTGTTTGTCATACAGTCACAACCAAGAGCAAAACGGAGTTTGAGTTCACCAGCATGCATGAGACACTGAAGAAGACCAATATTGGTGAGCTTAATTCAGGCAATGAAGTGAATCTTGAGGGTTCATTAACTCTGAACAAAAAAATAGGCGGCCATTTTGTGTTCGGGCATATTGATGATACAGGTGTGGTGACTGATGTCAAGCAGATTAAAGCTGAGAAGAAAAAGGATTCCGATAACTGGGAATACAGAATTAAGATACACAAAAAACATGCACAGTATGTAATTTATGTTGGATCAATAGCTGTGAATGGTGTGAGTCTGACAGTAGCCGAAGTTACCAAACCCAAAGGCAATTATTTTGAAGTAAAGGTTGCGATTATTCCGTTTACTTATAATGAAACCACTTTTGGCAGGCTGAAAAAAGGCGACAGGGTAAATCTTGAATTCGATTTCCTTGGCAAGTATGTGCTCAATTTACTTGCGGCAAATCCCAAAATAAAGAAGCTGCTGAAATAATTATCTCCGCAGCTTTAAAATGACAAACAATAATAAATTTGATATTTAATTATTATTCCCGCAAGCGGAATTTTGATAAAATATCTTTTTTATTTAATCATCATCATCTTTTTAGTTTCTTTAAATCCGCCTGCTTCCAGGGTATAAAAATATACCCCTGTTGAATACCACGAAGCATTTATAGTAATTTCATAAGTGCCCGGTGCTTTGGTTTCATTCAACGAATATACTACCCTTCCAGTGATATCATAAACTTTAAAAATAATATCCGCAGTACCTACTCCCCCATTTGAAGGAATTTCAAATTTAATTTTTGTAGCTGGGTTAAACGGGTTAGGATAATTCTGGTACAGCTTAAACTGTTCTGGTACTATTGCTGATACCTGGTTTATGCCTATCGGTACTGTATTGCCGTTCTTATCCGTCTTAACCACAAGCCAGTTGAAAGTAGCTGTGTTTGAAGGCTTAATATAGCCTGTAATGACAAAACCGCTGTCATTGGAATTATTTATTGAAAGGTAAGTTATCTTATCCAGAGGAGAGTAATAATGTATTTTGTTCATAGAAATATTACCGCTTGAATCCATAAGAATAAATTTGCTGTAAATACCATACCCGCCGGTAGCAAGTGCAAATTTATTATTTCCGTTTTTGATAATTGAGTACCCGTTCATAAGTGAATCGGAAGTAAAGGTTCTTTCCCAGGCAGTGTTGCCGTTTAAGTCAAGTTTTCTGCAGTATAGAAAGTTATGATCGTTACCGGTGACTATTATACTGCCATTGGATGATCTCACTATAGAACACAGCATACTGCCTGAGCTTGTTAGCTTTGTCCATATTTCATTGCCTGCAGTATCAAGCTTACGGATAAATCCCTGGTATCCAGTAGTCTGTATGATACCAGTAATATAATAAGCATTATTAATTTCAGTAAAATCGATTACAAATGTATTAGGTGTTGGAGTGTTAAGGTAATTCTTATACCATATAATTTTTCCGCTTGTATCAATTTTACCCGCGGAGCTGTTTCCGTAACAAAACAGGAACCTGTTATCACTGGTAAATTTTAAGCACTGGAATGCTATGGCAGTACTAAAATTCCTCCTCCATAAGGTATTTCCGTTACGGTCAATTTTCAATATCCCGTTTGCGGTGTTAAAGAATAAATTTCCGTTCGGGTCTTCGGCTGTCCGTAAATAAACTCTATCGGCACCGGAATAAATTTTCTTCCACATGATATCACCCTGCTTTGAAAATTTAATAATAACGCTCGATGCGCCGTAACCGCTATCACCCACCACTACATAATTGCCATCGGTGGTTTGTGTTGATGTAAATGCTTCGTCATTTGCAGCGCCGCCAAATGTTCTTGACCAGGTGAACTGGGAATAAATCTGCGATGCAGATAAGATGATAAATACAACAAATAATTGTAAAATTATTCGTAAAGGATCATTAAACTTGTTCATGATAATTTTCACTCTCTTAAAGGTTAAACTGCTTATGCAAATTAGCTGTTTTAATGCAATTGGGCAATCATGTTAAAACGTTATATAAAAACTAACATTATTTTAACAATCCTTTAACTGTTTTATTGATTTAAGTGAGTATTTTACAGAAAATATCTTAACAAACAAAAGCAAACTAATAAATAAAGAATTGCTTTTTTAGGCTACTTTGCCTATTTTACATAAGTAAATTTTGGGTTATTTACTTAAGTCCGCTCTCATGCGGTAAACACTTCGGTTCATCTATAAAAAGTTTAAAACTATTGAATGAGAA
>JAPUEV010000199.1 GCA_027492415.1 Ignavibacteria bacterium | reverse complement strand
GAATGTTGGTTGAGGTGAACCTCTCCCACTAACACCTCTCCCAAATGGAGATGGGAGAGAAACTTATAAAACTACGTCTAAGATTTTTTAGTGAAGATCTATTAAGGTTACACACTTTGTCATGGCTTTCGGGTAGCAACCCATATCCCGCCGGGGCGGGACTTCGAAACTGCCCAGCAGTTTCTTGAGGGGGATTAAATAAGATAATGAAGAAAAGCAAAATATTAATAATACAAACGGCGTTTTTGGGTGATGTTATTCTTGCACTGCCGATGGTACAGACTATTAAAAACCATCTGCCGGATGCATTAATTGATTTTCTTTGTATACCTGCAACTGCCGGAGTTCTGGAAAACCACACGGCAATTAATAAGGTAATTCCCTACGATAAAAAAGGCGGGGATAAGATCGATAAGTTCATAGAAGTGCTTTCTGAAATACGCGAGGAAGAGTATGATATAGTTATTACGCCGCACAGGTTTATGAGAAGCGCACTATTAACATATTATTCAGAAGCGAAAGTAAGAATTGGTTTTGAAGAAAATGCCCTGGCATTTTTGCTTACAAACAAAATAAAATATGTTAAGGATAAGCACGAGATCCTGCGTAACCTTGAGCTTGTAAAGCAGATACCTGATTTAAACTATGATGAAAATAAAGTATCATTAAAGCCTGAGCTGTATCCCTCACCGGAACAAAAAGAAAGAGTAAAGCATCTCATCCATAAACCAAACCTGGTTAGCTTTGCCCCATGCTCAAAATGGTTCACAAAGCAACTGCCTATCGATAAATCCGCAGAAATAGCACGAAAATTGCTGTTTAATGGCTATAATTTAGCTTTGCTAGGCGGGGAAAGTGATATTGAATACTGTTCGGAACTGGAAAATAAACTGAATGACCCCGCTCTTGTGAATCTGTGCGGAAAAACAAGTCCGCTGGAATCATATGAAGTGATGACAAATTCCAAAGCGCTGATAACGGTTGATTCCGCAGCACAGCATTTAGGTTCCGCAAGCAGTATTCCAATAGTATTGATCTACGGATCAACAGATATATCATTTGGGTTTTACCCCCTGACATCAAAATATAAAATTGCAGAAATTGATTCACTGGAATGCAGACCCTGTACAGACCATGGGAGGGAAAAATGCCCGCTTGGACATTTTAAATGTATGGTAGATTTAAGTTCCGAAAGGATAATTAACCTGATGGAAGAGTTAATTCAGTAAATGAATAATATTATTACATAAACATTTATGATAACAGATAAACCTGAAATACTTGCTTCACTAAAAAAGTTACTTTCTAAGTACAGCAAATTTATGAAGGTAACAAAAGATACAGAAAAGGTATATGAGCTGTACTGCAAAAAAAAGGTAACTATGTTCAATAAAGAAATTGACGGGTTATATTTTGCCTCTGCGGTAATACAGGGCGGATTTGTGGGGTTATATTTTTTTCCTATCTATACTAATCCCAAAAATTTTTCTGAACTGCCTGCTGAATTAAGGAAATGCCTGAAAGGGAAGTCATGCTTTCATATTAAAAAACTGGATAAGGAGCTTGAACTGCAAATAAAGGATATGTTAAAACAGGGATACGATCTGTATAAAAAAGGCGGAATAGCGTAGAGTTTATAGAGTGCGTAGAGTTTATTGAGTTTGCTGTGTTATGAAATAAGATTGTTTAAAGATATATTTTACAGATTCAATAAACTTATTTCAATTCAGGCTTCAGGAATTTTGCTGTAATGGAGTTTTTCATATTATTTTTCACAATATCCTCAGGTGTTCCTTCTGCAATTATTTTTCCGCCAGCATCGCCGCCTTCAGGTCCAAGATCAATTATCCAATCCGCAGTTTTAATTACATCAAGGTTATGTTCAATAACTATTACTGAATTGCCTTTATCAACCAGCTGGTTCAGCACCTTTAGGAGCATGCTTATATCTTCAAAATGCAAACCGGTTGTAGGCTCATCAAGTATATATATTGTTTTGCCTGTCTGTATCTTTGAAAGCTCTGTTGAGAGCTTTACGCGCTGCGCCTCGCCGCCTGATAATGTTACCGCTGACTGCCCCAGCCTTATATAACCTAAGCCCACATCAAACAATGTCTGCAGCTTGCGTTTCAGTGAGGGGATCGCGTCAAAGAACGCTACGGCTTCTTCAACGGTCATTTCAAGCACGTCAGAAATATTCTTTCCTTTATAGCGCACTTCAAGTGTTTCCCTGTTGTATCTTTTTCCGCGGCATACATCACATGTTACATATACATCCGGCAGGAAGTTCATTTCAATTTTTTTCTGTCCGCCGCCTTCACATGCTTCACACCTGCCGCCTTTTACGTTAAAGCTGAACCTTCCGACCTTGTAGCCGCGTATTTTAGCTTCGGGGAGTGTTGCAAACAGGTCGCGGATAAATGTAAATAATCCGGTATATGTTGCCGGGTTGCTCCTTGGTGTTCTACCTATTGGTGACTGGTCAACTTCAATTACTTTGTTAACGTTCTTTAAACCTT
>JAPUEV010000198.1 GCA_027492415.1 Ignavibacteria bacterium | reverse complement strand
AGATACTGATAAAATAAAGATCATCACAAAATTAACCGGTAAGTTCAATGTTCATAATATTCTAGCTGCAATTGCTGCATTAAGGGTTTTTAAAATAAGCTATAGTGATATAACAAAGAACATTGCAGAATTTGAGGCTGTTGACGGCAGGTTTAACAGGATAAAGCTTAAAAGCGGGGCTGATGCGATAATAGATTACTCGCATACACCTGATTCATTGCTAAAAGCAATTACAACTATTCGCGAGATCATTGAAGAAAACGGATCTAATGGAAAGATAATAACAGTATTTGGATGCGGCGGCAACAGGGATAAAGCAAAAAGACCTGTGATGGGAAAGATAGCATCGCAATACAGCAATGAAATAATCATTACTTCTGATAATCCGAGGGATGAAGACCCGGTGCAGATCATTGAAGAAATAAAAGCAGGAATTACAAGTGATAATTATTCCGTGGAAGAGCAGCGTGAGCTGGCAATATCCAAAGCTATTGAAATGAGCAGTAAAGGTGACGTAGTATTAATTGCAGGCAAAGGCCACGAAACATACCAGGAAATTAAAGGAGTTAAATACCATTTAAGTGACAGGGAAGTGGCAGAAAAGTACAGTAAATGATATTAAGTATTGATGATATTGCGGGTATTAAAGGTATACATATCTATAATGCGGAAAATTTAGGAAATAAAAAGTTTACAGGTGTATCAATTGATTCACGAAAATGCGGAAAGTATGACCTGTTCTTTGCGATAAAAGGTGAAAGATTTGACGGACATAATTTTGTTACTGATGTTCTGAAAAAAGGTACTGTATGCGCAGTTGTAAATGAAAAATGGTACAATAAAAATAAAAGTGTTTTAAACCGTTCTTTTAAAAAAAAATGTTTTGTTTCTGTTAAAGATACTGAAAAAGCAATGGGTGATATTGCTGCGGTCTACAGAAATAAGTTTGTAATTCCGGTAATTGGAGTTGCAGGCAGCAACGGCAAAACATCAACCAAGGATTTTATTGCCGAAGTGCTTTCAGCTAAATATAATGTACTTAAAACTGTTGGCAACCTGAATAACCAGCTCGGCGTTCCGCTGACAATTTTCAGGTTAAAGCCTGAGCATGAAATAGCAGTTATTGAAATAGGGACGAATCATTTTGGCGAGGTTGAAAAGCTCTCAAAAATAGCAAAGCCGCAGTTTGGCTTAATAACGAACATCGGCAAAGAGCATCTTGAGTTCTTAAAGGATATAAAAGGCGCTGCAAAGGCTGAAGGTGAAATTGTTGAGTATCTAAAGACTGTTTATGGTACATTTTTTTTGAACGCAGATGATAAGTTTTTAAAGAAATACAGCAATTATAAAGATATTAAAACATTCAGCTTTGCAATGAATAATAAAGCTGATGTTACAGGAAAATTTAAAAAGTTCAAGGGGTTCTATCCACAAATAGAAATTAAATACGGAAAAAAGAAAATTTTAGCTCAATTGAAAAATATCGGATTCCAAAGCTGCCAGGCTGCACTATGCTCAGCGGCAGTTGGTTTTTACTTCGGGCTCCCGGTTCAGGACATCAAAAAAAGGATATCCGGTTATAAAATTGAGTCGAACAGGCGCAACCAGCTTAAAAGCATTAACGGGATCAGAATAATTGATGATGCATATAATTCCAATCCTGATTCCGTTAAAGCCGCGCTTGAAAATCTAAAAGCATACAGCATTAAAGGCAAAAAATACATTGTACTGGGTGATATGCTGGAGCTTGGCAAAACAAGCAAGGCTGAACACAGCAATACCGGCAGGCTTGTTAAAAAAATGAAGTTTGAAAATCTGTATACATTCGGTAAGTATTCGCATTATACTCATACTGCCGCAAAAGGAGTTAAAAATAATTACCACTTCACCGATAAGGTAACACTTGGAGCAATGCTTAAGAGCCAGCTCGAAAAAGGTGATGCAGTACTTGTAAAAGGATCACGGTCCATGAAGATGGAAGAAGTAATAGAGAAAATTTCCGAAAACCAATAATCTACTGATAAATGCTATATTATTTAGCGGAATATATTAATAAGACTTTCAATCCCCCGGGATTTGACGTGTTCAGATTTTTAACATGGAGATCTGCGCTTTCCGCTATTACTGCAATGATAATTTGTTTCTGGATCGGCCCGAAAATTCTGAAGATGCTGAAGAAGAAACATGTTGGCGAGGAGATCAGGCATGACGGTCCGCAGACACATTACACAAAAGCAGGCACCCCTACAATGGGCGGTGTAATTGTTCTGCTTGCAATTATTGTACCGGTTCTGTTATGGGGTGATCTTAAAAACACTTATATTCTTTTAATACTTCTGGCTACAATTTGGATGGGATTGGTTGGTTTCATAGATGATTACCTGAAGGTTTTTAAGAAAATGAAAAAAGGGCTTGTTGCAAGATATAAGCTTATGAACCAGGTGGGTCTTGGACTGGTGATAGCATGCCTGATATATTTTTTACCGGAGTTCCAGAAGATAAATTCAGTTACAACTATACC
>JAPUEV010000197.1 GCA_027492415.1 Ignavibacteria bacterium | reverse complement strand
GATACTGCATGAACTCGGCTTCACTTGATTTTAAGAAGAAAGAGTAGTAAATATTAACTATCGAAAAAGTGAAATAGTGAAATAGAGTTTGTGTGCAGGTTATTTCACTAATTATATCTAAAAGCTATTGTTTTAACAACAAAAAGCAGGACTAATTTTACAGTTCTGCTTTTTTTATCACTATATCGCTATTTTACTATTTCGCTCTTAAAAGGCTTACTCTGTATGGAAATAACTCCGGTGTAACAATACCTGATTTAACTGCGGGGTCATTCATCATGATTTCCTTTGCTTCATCTTCGGATTCAGTTTCAATGATGCATATACCAAACTTACCGTTTGTTTCGGGTCCGGCAAGGATTAACTTACCTTTTTCAAGCAGATCCTGAAGGTACATAAAATGGGTGCCCATTATATTGCCTTCTTCTTCGGTCATAGTTTCGGCAAAGTTCTCTTTATGCGGCCTGATAAAGTAAATAAATTGCATAAGTAATCTATACTATAGTAAATGATTATTGGAAAAAGAGGGCAGGAGAAAGTAAAAAGCTTACCGCTATTTTAAAAACCCGATATAAAGACCAACAATTACTACTGTTAAGATAAGGAAACCGAAAAGCAGGTAAAACTGTGTGGAGCTTCTGAATTTATCCGGCAGCATAAGTTTACCTGTTATTTTGTATGATTTGTTTTGGCTGATTCTTCTTCAGCAATTTTTATTTTTACATCAAGCTCAGCGGTATATTCCGGATTCAGCTCAATTGCCCGCTTCCAGTCACTTACAGCGCCGGTATAATCTTTCAGCTTAAAGCCTGCGTAACCGCGGTTATAGTAGATATCATAATTATCGGGCTCCTGTTCAAGAGCTTTGGTATAATCTGTATATGCGCTTTTATAATCTTTAAGCGAATAGTAGCAGTTGCCGCGGTAGAAAAATGATTCACTGGTACCGTTTGTTTCAAGAACGGTAGAAAAATCACTGATAGCTTTTTTATACTCTTTTAATTTGAACCTTGCGTATCCGCGGTTGTAATATGCGCTTACATCGTTTGAGAATTTTTCGAGATACCTGGTAAAATTAATTTCAGCTTCCTTGTAATTCTTGTTCTCGTTTGCAATAGTGCCTATTTCGTAATATTTCACCGGGTCAGTTACTTCTGCTATGGTATTATCAACTCCAAGAAGAGTGAACACATCGTTAATGGGAACAGCGAAGTACAGGCTGCCATCATGCTGCCCGCTTACGGAAAGTCCAATGAGCTCACCCTTAGCATTCAGCACCGCGCCTCCTGAAGAGCCATCAGTTATGGGACAGGTCATTTGTACAAGCTTTACGTTATTCTCATCAGTTCTGAACCCGCTGATTATACCTTCAGAAATGGAATTCTCATATCCTTCGGGTGAGCCTACTGCATATACTCTTTGTCCGGCTTTAAGATTGCTGCTGTTTCCGCAGGCTATAGGAGTAAAGTTTTCTTCATCGGTCTTTAATATTAATATATCCTTTACTTCATCATATTTATAAACTCTTACGTTTTTGATATCTTTGGAGTAATGTTTAATTTCTATCTTTCCCGCATCTTTGCAAACGTGGTAGTTGGTGACTATCATGCCATCGTTATTAATAACCACACCTGAGCCCTGGAAAACATTGCCAAGGTTATCATATGCAAGTACAACAACTACAGAATTATCGACCTTTTCGAAAATTTTCTCTGCGGAAAGCTCATCACCGGTAACAGGCTGTGAATACATCCTGACGCATACCAGGATGAAGAAAAGGGGAGTTATGTTTAGAAATTTTTTGAACATGCGCCTCCGTTAGATCCGAAGAAACTCCTTCGGGGAAGATTTAAGCAAATATAATGAAAAT
Organism: Ignavibacteria bacterium; assembly: GCA_027492415.1. Lineage (GTDB taxonomy): Bacteria > Bacteroidota > Ignavibacteria > Tepidaquicellales > OLB5 > OLB5. The sequence continues at coordinate 18,055 of JAPUEV010000197.1, read as the reverse complement.
TGTTGATTTACAAACAATAAAATTTTATTCAACATTTAAAATAGATAATATTTAAGCTATATTACTTAAACCTAAAATTTTAGGGTATTGTTCTGTTAAGTCAAATTAATAGTATATAATCAAAAACATGGAAATCCATTACTTTCCTGTAAATATTCATTTTTTTAGAAAATAATCAAAGAATTGCTTATTCTTAAGGTATTTTTTATAAAAAAGTATCAAATTATTAGGTTAATCAAATATAAGGAAAGTCTCTTTCATCATAACGTGAAACTATAAACCCCATCAATCCCTAACTTGACTATTTCTTAAAAAATCGCTAATTTTGTAGTTTCTAATAAGAATGCCGCTCATCGGAAGCCACCTAAGGCAAATGAGCGCAGAAATTTATTTTAGTAAATTAAGACTAAGGTAGGAATATTACGTGCCAACAATCAACCAATTAGTACGCAAAGGTAGAAAAGTTTTAAAGTATAAAAGCAAATCACCGGCGCTGGAATCATCACCTCAAAAAAGAGGAGTATGCACAAGAGTATATACAACAACACCAAAGAAACCTAACTCAGCTTTAAGAAAAGTTGCAAGGGTACGCTTATCCAACGGCATGGAAGTAACAGCTTACATTCCGGGTGAAGGACATAACTTACAGGAGCACTCAATTGTTCTTATACGCGGAGGCAGAGTTAAAGATCTTCCGGGTGTAAGATATCACATTGTAAGAGGTGCGGTTGATTCATCAGGTGTTGCTGACAGGAAACAGGCGCGTTCAAAATACGGAGCAAAGAAAGCCAAAGCAACCGGAAAGAAATAATCTGTAATTACAGGTAAGCTTCGATTCAGTTTCATTCACAAACAAGATTATAGAATATAATAAAATATAAGCGACTTGAGAAAAAGAACAGCAAATAAAAGACAAAGAGGTACTGACAGAATATTTTCGGATGTTCTTGTCGGAAGGTTTATTAACTGTATCATGTACGACGGACTGAAGCAGAAAGCTGAAAGAGTTGTATACGATGCATTTGATATCATAAAAGAAAAACTCAATACAGAGCCCGTTGAAGTATTCAAAAAGGCTATTCACAATGTTGAGCCTTCACTTGAAGTACGCTCAAGAAGAGTTGGCGGATCAAACTACCAGGTTCCAACAGAAGTTAGACCTGAGAGAAGAAAAGCGCTTGCAATAAAATGGATATTGACCTACGCAAGAGCAAAAGCCGGCAAATCAATGGCTGAAAAGCTTGCAGGTGAATTAATGTCAGCAGCCAACAATGAAGGCAGCGCTGTAAAGAAGAAAGAAGATGTACACAGGATGGCAGAAGCTAATAAAGCTTTCGCGCATTTCAGGTGGTAATCTTATATTAAGCCCTTTTTAAGTTTTTTGAAAATATAAAAAAAGAATAGAAAGCATAATAGTTTAATGCCCAGAAAAGTATCATTAGAGAAGACAAGAAATATCGGTATCATGGCTCACATTGATGCCGGAAAGACAACTACTACAGAGCGTATTCTGTATTACACCGGCCGTTTACACAGGATGGGTGAAGTGCATGAAGGTGCTGCTACTATGGACTGGATGGAACAGGAAAAAGAGCGCGGTATTACAATTACCAGTGCTGCAACAACATGTTTCTGGAAAGATCACAGGATAAATATTATTGATACACCCGGCCACGTTGATTTTACCGCTGAGGTTGAGCGTTCATTACGTGTACTTGACGGCGCTGTTGCGTTATTCTGCGCAGTAGGCGGTGTTGAGCCTCAGTCTGAAACCGTTTGGAGACAGGCTGATAAATACGGCGTGCCAAGGCTTGCGTTCATTAATAAGATGGACAGAACAGGCGCTGATTTTTATCATGTGCTTGATATGATGAAGGAAAGGCTTAAAGCTAATGTTGTACCTTTGCAGCTTCCTATTGGCTCAGGCGATATATTCGTCGGACAGATTGATCTTATCACAATGAAAGCATTGATATACAATGCTGATACATTGGGCCAGACCTGGGAAGAACAGGAAATTCCTGCATCACTTGTAGAAAAAGCAAAAGAATACAGGTTAAAGCTTCTTGAGTCAGTTTCTGAAGTTGACGATTCATTGTTGACCAAGTTTCTTGACGGACAGGAAATTTCTCATGTTGAAATAATGAAAGTTTTAAGGGAAGCTACTCTTAAAGTGAAGATCATCCCGGTATTATGCGGTTCATCATTCAAGAACAAAGGCGTTCAGTCTTTGCTTGATGCAGTGCTTGATTACCTGCCGACACCAAAAGATATCGGTGAGGTTTGGGGACATCATATTCACACTGATGACCACATAACAAGAAATGTATCTGATGAAGAAAAATTCTCTTCACTTGCATTCAAAATTATGACTGACCCGTTTGTAGGCAAGCTTACATTCTTCAGGGTTTATTCAGGCGTTTTAAAATCAGGTTCATATACATATAATCCTGTTTCAGGCAAAAAGGAAAGGGTTGGAAGGCTGCTTCAGATGCATGCCAACCACCGTGAAGATATAGAAGAAGTATACGCAGGTGATATTGCCGCAGTTATTGGCTTAAAGCATACAAAAACTGGCGATACTCTTTGTGATGAAGGTGATCCGATCGTTCTTGAAAGAATGACATTTCCGGAGCCCGTTATTTCAATTGCAATTGAGCCTAAAACCAAAGCTGACCAGGACAGGCTTTCTGAATCTCTTGGTAAACTTGCAGAAGAAGATCCAACACTCCGTATCTCAACAAATGAAGATACAGGGCAGACAATTCTTGCAGGTATGGGTGAGCTGCATCTTGAAATTATTGTTGACCGTTTGAAACGTGAATTCAAAGTTGAAGCTAATATTGGTAAACCGCAGGTTGCTTACAAAGAGACCATTACCAAGAAAGTTGAACAGGAAGGCAAGTTCATCAGGCAGTCAGGCGGTAAAGGTCAGTTCGGTCACGTATGGATCACAATTGAACCGAATGAAAAAGGCAAAGGATTTGTATTTGAAAATAAAGTTGTCGGCGGATCAATTCCAAAAGAATTTATCAAGCCGGTTGAGCACGGTATAGAAGAAGCGATGAAGAACGGTGTACTTGCAGGCTATCCTGTTGAAGACGTTAAAGCTGTATTGTTTGACGGTTCATTCCACGATGTGGATTCATCAGAAATGGCATTCAAGATTGCTGGTTCAATGGCATTTAAAGCAGGCGCTTTAAAAGCCGGTCCTGTAATATTAGAGCCGATTATGAAGGTTGAAGTTACTACACCTGATGAATATATGGGTGATATAATGGGTGACTTAAGCTCAAGAAGAGGCAAAATAGAAGGTATGAGCCAGAGAGCAGATGCTCAGGTTATCCGCGCTATGGTTGCGCTTTCAGAAATGTTCGGGTACGCTACTTCAATGCGTTCAATGACACAGGGAAGAGCTATCTCTAATATGGAATTCTCACACTATGAAGAAGTTCCGAAGTCAATTTCAGAGCAGATCATAGAGAAGTACAAAGGAAAAGAATCAGTAGGAGCATAACAGCTTTTTAGGCTGAGTTTCACTGAATAATATTAAGTTTTTCGTTCTTTAAAATTTTAGGGTCAATCTTTTTAGAAGATTACTCGTCACATGATCAGGCACATAAAAGCCGCTTTATAAAATATCTGTTTTAAGAAAAGTATTAAAACAGATGTTTCCGAATGAACTACTGGGCCAGTAGCTCAGTCGGTTAGAGCGCGTGCCTTATAAGCACGAGGTGGGAGGTTCGATTCCTCCCTGGCCCACTTAATTTTCAAAGATAATTGGCAGGTTAGAGCGTCCCGCTTTTAGCGGGAAGGCGGAGAGATTCAGGCTCCTCCCCGGCCCACTTTAAAAAAGTTTGAAGCAGTAAAATGCTTTGATACTACACAAGTAAATCAAAACAAAATAATATAAATCATTTTAGGAGATACAATCAAAAATGGCTAAAGAAAAATTCGATAGAAGTAAGCCTCACGTGAACATTGGAACAATCGGTCACGTTGATCATGGTAAGACAACACTTACCGCTGCTATCACAATGGCGCTCGCAAAAAAAGGTAAAGCTAAAGTCAGAGCATTTGATTCAATCGATAACGCACCCGAAGAAAAAGCCAGGGGTATTACGATTGCAACAGCTCACGTTGAGTATGAAACAGAAAAAAGACATTATGCTCACGTTGACTGTCCGGGCCACGCAGATTATGTTAAGAACATGATCACAGGCGCTGCGCAGATGGACGGCGCTATTCTTGTAGTTGCTGCCAATGACGGTGCTATGCCTCAGACAAAAGAGCACATTCTTTTAGCCAGACAGGTTGGCGTTCCAAGGATAGTTGTATTCCTGAATAAAGTTGATATGATCTATGAACAGGAAAAATCAGCTGATGATGCTGAGCTTCTCCTTGAAGTAGTTGAATCAGAGTTAAGAGATATTCTTAACAGCTATGAATTCCCCGGAGATGAAATTCCTATTATCCGCGGAAGCGCATTAAAAGCGATGGAAGCTGCTGTTGTTGAAGGTTCAACCGCTGACGATCCTGCATTAAAATGTATCTACGATCTTATGGATGCAGTTGATACATACGTTCCTGAACCGGCAAGAGAAATTGATAAACCATTCTTAATGTCAGTTGAAGACGTGTTCTCGATCACAGGCCGCGGTACAGTTGCTACAGGCAGAGTTGAAAGAGGAAAATGCAAGATGGGCGATGAAGTTGAGCTTATCGGCTTAGGTCAGCACAAGAAAACAGTTGTTACCGGTATCGAAATGTTCCAGAAGGAGCTTGAAGAAGGTTTAGCCGGCGATAACTTAGGTATGTTATTAAGAGGCGTTGAAAAGAAGGATATTGAAAGAGGTATGGTTATTGCAAAGCCCGGTTCAATTACCCCGCATAAAGTATTCAACTGCCAGGTATACGTTCTTTCAAAGGAAGAAGGCGGCCGTCATACACCGTTCTTCGGTAACTACAGACCTCAGTTCTATTTCAGAACAACTGACGTAACAGGTGTTATGAACTTGCCTGAAGGCGTACAGATGGTTATGCCCGGTGATAACGTTGACAACTTAAAAGTTGAGCTTATTACCCCGATCGCGATGGAAGAAGGCTTAAGGTTCGCTATCCGTGAAGGCGGAAGAACAGTAGGCGCAGGTGTTGTAACTAAAATTATTGAATAATAACTAAGGTCATAATTAAGGCAGGTATAGAATAACTTGGCAACACAGAAAATAAGGATCAAATTAAAGTCATACGACCACAGGCTTATTGATAAGTGGACTGACAGGATCATTAAGACAATTAAATCAACCGGCGGAGTGGTATCGGGTCCGATACCGCTTCCTACCCGGAAGGCAGTTTACACTGTTTTAAGATCACCGCATGTTGATAAGAAATCCAGAGAACAGTTCGAAATAAGATCACACAAAAGAGTGATCGATATTCTGAATTCCAATAAAAAAACAGTTGATGCGCTTACCAAACTGGACCCACCGGGCGGCGTTTATATTGAAATAAAAACATAAGCAAAGGATACATAGAAACCAATGAAAGGCTTAATAGGAAAAAAACTTGGCATGACTTCGGTATTTACTGAAGACGGAAGCAGTGTACCATGCACTTTGATAGAGGCTGGCCCCTGTTACGTTACTGCTGTTAAAACCAAAGATAGTGACGGATACGAAGCTATCCAGCTTGGTTTTGAAGAAAGAAAAGAAAAACGTCTTGCCAGACCAACAGTTAAAAACTTCCAAAAGAAAAACCTTCCTATATTAAGGTACTTAAAAGAAGTTAGAGATTTTGAAAACGCTGCTGATATGAAAATTGGCGATGTATTAAAAGCTGATGTTTTTAAAGAAGGTGATACTGTAAAGGTAACTTCAAAAAGCAAAGGTAAAGGCTTCCAGGGTGTTGTAAAAAGACACGGATTCGGCGGCGGTTCAGTTACACACGGACAGAGTGACAGGTTAAGGGCACCTGGTTCTATCGGTGCGTCATCATATCCTTCAAGGGTATTTAAAGGCCAGAGAATGGCCGGGCGTACAGGCGGAGACCAGATAAGCGTGAGAAACTTAAAGATAGTTAAAGTTATTCCGGAATCAAATTTATTGTTAATAAAGGGTGCAGTACCGGGAGCAATTTCAGGTATTGTTGAAATCTATAAGGTGAAATAAAGATGCAATTAAGCGTATATAAAATTGACGGTACAGAATCAAAGGAAAAGATAGATCTTCCTTCAAGTGTTTTTGAAATAGAACCGAACCATCACCTGATCTACCAGGCAGTAAGGACCTTTCTTTCTAACCAGAGACAGGGTACACACAAAGCCAAAGAGAGAAGTGAAGTTCGCGGCGGCGGTAAAAAACCGTGGAAGCAAAAAGGCAGAGGTACTGCAAGAGCCGGTACAACCAGGTCACCTATTTGGGTTGGCGGCGGTACTGTACACGGACCAAGGCCTCATACTTACAAGCTTGCTATGACCAAAAAATCAGCACAGCTTGCAAGAAAGAGCGCTTTAAGCCTTAAAGCCAAGAACGGTGAGATAATGGTTGTTGAAGATATCAACTTCGAGAAACCAAAAACCAAAGATTTCAGTTCTATGTTAAAAAGCCTGAAGCTTGACGGAAAAAAGGTTTTAATGCTTACCGTTAAAAATAATGATAACATATATAAATCAGGCAGAAACATTGCAAAGGTGAACGTTGTAAATGCATCCAGTGCGGCTACATATGACCTTGTAAATAACCAGTTGATATTAATTCAGAAAAGCGCTGTTGATGAGCTTTGTAAACCCTTTTCTTAATTAAATATTTTATTAACAGAGATTATAATATAAGACCATGATAAGAAGTATTTTAGTAAAACCGGTTATCACCGAAAAAATGACCTTGCTTCAGGAGCAGAAGAACCAGTATGCTTTTGAAGTTGATATTAATGCAACAAAAGTTGATATTAAAAATGCCGTTCAGAGCAAGTTCAATGTAAAAGTTGAAAGCATAAGGACCATTACATCAAAAGGCAAACGCAAGTCTCAGTTCACACGCAGGGGCAGATACGAGGGATTCAGGCCTAACAGGAAAAGAGCTATTGTTACACTTGCTAAAGACAGCAAGATAGATCTTTTCGAAACCACAGCTTAAACTAACCTAAGCTATATTCAGGCTCAGTTATTATCCCAAAACTTTTTTATAATTTAACCATTCTTAACAACCGCCTATGAAAATTGGTAAACAATTTACAAATAGGGAATCCCAGTCTATTGATAAGTACCTCCAGGAGATCGGGAAAGTAGAGCTTCTTGATGTAGAAGAAGAGATCGACCTTGCGAAAAAGATTAAATACGGCGACGATAAAGAAAAACAGAAAGCTCTGGAAAAACTTACCAAGGCTAACTTAAGATTTGTAGTGAGCGTTGCCAAGCAGTACCAGAACCAGGGTCTTTCACTTGGTGATCTTATTAACGAAGGCAATCTTGGACTCATAAAAGCTGCAAAAAGATTTGATGAGACCAGGGGTTTTAAATTCATATCTTACGCTGTATGGTGGATAAGACAATCAATACTGCAGGCATTAGCTGAGCAGTCTCGTATTGTAAGGCTGCCATTGAACAGGGTAGGCGCACTTAACAAGATAGGTAAAGCATACAGCACACTTGAGCAGGCATTTGAAAGAGAGCCAAGCGCAGATGAGCTTGCTGAACAGCTTGATATGTCCTTATACGAAGTATCGGATACACTGAAAATATCAGGAAGGCATCTTTCTATAGATGCTCCTTTTGTTCACGGTGAAGACAGCCGTTTGGTGGATATTATGCCGAACCAGAACCAGCCATTACCGGATCACAAGCTGATAAATGAATCACTTAAAATTGAGATACAGAGAGCTTTAAATACATTAAGCCCCAGAGAGCGCGATGTACTTAAGTTATATTATGGTTTAGACCAGGAAAATCCATTAACCCTTGAAGAAATTGGTGAAAAATTCAAACTTACACGTGAACGCGTAAGACAGATAAAGGAAAAAGCCATCAGAAGGCTTAAACATGCTTCCAAAAGCAAACAATTAAAAACCTATTTAGGTTAAAATAAGAATTTACAGACGCCGGAATAAACTGCCGGCGTTTTTTTAATTGTAATTCCTCCCAAATTTAATATTAGAAATATGAAATTACATTCAACCCTAAAAAGCTCAGTTTTATTTATATTATTTGCCCTGCTACTTTCAGGCTGCGGTAAAAAATCCGGCGGCGATAATATGGTTGAATTAAAAGGCGGAATTAAAGGCGGCGGAGTGTTTGTTGCAAATGAAACAGAAAATATCAGAAGCCTTGATCCTGTTGGAATAAACGATGTTGTTTCTCACCACGTTTCTCACCAGATATACGACCTCTTAATAGATCTTGATACAAACCTGCAGTTAGTTCCAATGCTTGCCAAAACATGGGAGATATCTCCTGATGCTATGACTTATACTTTCCATTTAAGGAACGATGTTTATTTCCATGATAATGCATGCTTCCCCGGGGGAACCGGCAGGAAATTTGTTGCTGAAGATGTAAGGTATTCATTAAACCGTGTACTTGACCCCAGGACAGGCAGCCTTGGATTTGATTTCTACAGGAATTATGTTGAAGGCGCAAAAGAATATAACGAAGAGATAACAAAAGCCACCTCAGAAAACCGCGCGCCAAAGCTTTCACAGGTAAGCGGGTATAAAGTTATTGATGATACAACGTTCCAGATAAAGCTTACTAAACCCTTCGCACCTTTTATTTACTATATGTGTCTTGGTTTCGCTTACGTTGTTCCAAAAGAAGCTGTTGATAAATACGGCAAAGATTTCTTCCAGAACCCGGTTGGTACAGGTCCTTTTGTATTCCAGAGCTGGACTCCTGATCTTGAAATAGTTATGAAAAGGAATCCGAAATACTGGGATAAGGATACATTCGGCAACCAGATACCGTATCTTGAAGGAGTGAAATTCAGGTTCATTAAAGATCTTTCACAGCAATTGCTTGAGTTTAAGAACGGAACAATTGACGAATCATACAGGATACCGAATGAGCTTTTTAAAACAATTGTTAATGATGATAAGACATTAACTCCTGAATACTCTAAATTCATAGTACAGAGAAAAACCTCGCTTTCAACACAGTACTACGGATTTTTAGTGCCAAGCAAAGCTTTTGGAGATGTAAAGGTAAGGCAGGCTTTCAATTATGCAATTGATAGAGATAAGATATTAAAATATGTACTTCAGGGCTCAGCAACTGATCCCGCAATTTACGGTATGGTTCCGCCTGTAATGCCGAATTATGATGCAAAGAAAATCAAAGGATATACATTCGATCTCGCTAAAGCAAAACAGCTGATGAGCGATGCAGGTTACCCGGGCGGCAAAGGCTTCCCCGAGGTAACACTTAATATCAACGAAGGCGGCGGAAGGAATACGCAGATAGCAGAAGCAATTCAGGATATGCTAAGGGAAATTGGTGTTACCTGTAAGCTGCAATTGCTGCAGTTTGCACAGCACCTTGATAACATTGACGCAGGAAGAAGTGACTTTTACAGACTGGGTTGGAACGCAGATTACCCGGACCCGGAAACATTCCTAAACCTGTTTTACGGCAAGAATGTGCCTTCAAACCCGAAAGATGTTAGTCCGATAAACAGCTTCAGGTATAAGAACCCGAAATATGATGAGCTTTTTGAAAAGGCAATAGCAACTACTGACGTAAAAGAGAGAAACAGGCTTTATGAAGAGGCAGAGCAGATCGCTGTAAATGACGCAGTTTGTCTTTTCATTTATTATGATGAGGACTGGAGGCTTGTGCAGAATTATGTGAGGGGATTTGCTTTGGACCCTATGCACAGGGTGAATATGAGATTTACCTGGCTTGATAAATAGTTTTATAAAACGGGAATTATTTTTGTTTATTAACTGTTTTAAAACATATACTTAATAAACCAAAATTGGGTTTTAAAAAAAATATTTAATAACTATATTTGTATCTAAACTTAAAATGATAGGAAGGAGAATCACTTATTTGGTTAAAAAACTTTTAGTCCTCGGTATTTTTGTTTTACCGCTAGTTTTTATCGGAATTACGGGGTGCTCAGCATCAGGCAGTGATGGTGAATACAGTGTAAAGACGAATAAAAAGACGAAAAAGACAGAAGAAGTTGCCAGTATAACTGGTATTCAGAAAAAAAGCTTGATAGAGCAATCTAATTTAGAAACACTCACAAACATTGTTTCCGAATATTCCAATACTTCTGTTGACAGAGATGCCGTAATGATCAAAATAATTGAACTCATTAACACCCCGTATTTATGGGGCGGTACCACAACCAGCGGAATTGACTGTTCTGCTTTTGTACAAAGAGTCATGAAGTATGCATTGGGAATTGATGTTCCCAGGACATCTATCATGCAGTCAACTGTAGGAGAGCCTGTTGACAGGGAGAACCTTCAGTTTGGCGATATGATATTTTTCAACACAATGGGAAGCAGAATTTCACACGTAGGTATTTACCTTGGTGAAAATGTTTTTGCTCATTCATCTTCAAGCGGCGGAGTTAAAACAAGCTCCTTAATTGAAGATTATTATAACGCGAAGTATGTTACAGCAAGACGTGTTATAAAATAACGAATGACGACTTATATTATCAGAAAGTTACTGTATTCTATCCTGATACTTGTTGGGGTAATTACAGTAACTTTTTGTTTAATGTATGTTATACCCGGCGATCCCGCAAGATTAATGCTGGGACAAAGGGCAGATATAGCTTCAATTGACGCAGTAAGAAAACAGCTTGGACTTGATGACCCGCTTTACGTACAGTACGGCAGGTTCATGTATAAAGCAATCCAGGGTGATCTTGGCAGGTCATATTCATCTAACCGCGATGTATTAACAACAATTATTGAGACTTTTCCTGCAACTGCGATACTTGCGGTTTCATCATTGATATTATCTTCAATTATCGGAATAATAATTGGTGTTATCTCATCTGTTAAGCCATATACAACAGCAGATAATCTATCGATGCTTCTTGCTTTGTTCGGGATATCATTCCCGCCGTTTGCCTTAGGGCTTATTATGGCGCTGATATTCGGCGCATGGCTGAAATGGTTCCCTATTTCAGGCTATATCAATAACGGAATGATATATCTGGTGCTTCCGATGTTAACCCTCGCTTTAAGACCCCTTTCAATTATTGCCCGTCTTACAAGATCCAGTATGCTTGATGTACTTGGACAGGATTATGTAAGGACAGCGAGAGCTAAAGGTGTAAGTGAATGGAAAGTAATAATAAGGCACGCCCTTAGAAATGCAATGAACCCGGTCATAACGACTATCAGCGCATGGCTTGCCGCGTTATTAGGAGGAACTTTCTTCATTGAATATATATTCAACTGGCCCGGTATAGGATTACTGGCAATAAACTCAATTCTATCGCTTGATTTTCCTATGATACAGGGTACAGTGTTATTTACTGCTGTGATATTTATTATTGTAAACATGATAGTAGATATCATATACGCATTTCTTGACCCAAAAGTAAAATTATCATAAACCAACAATAAATTATTTATGAAGAAATTCGCGTTATTATCCCTCTTTTTATTATTAAATGTTTTAACTGTCTTTACACAGTCCAATTCATATGAACCATTCAAGATCAATAATATAAAAACAAGCCTGGCATCATCAGAGCTGACAAAATCAGTAGATGATGCTAAGATAGTGGATGTTAACTTTGACGCAGTAAAAAAGATTATTACCGCAAAATCATCTGTTATTAATATCAAGATACCGTATAACGGCAGCGACCTGCAGGTTAATTTAAGGAAGTTTGATATTTTGCAGGAAGGCGCAAAGATAGTTGCAGGAACAGAAGCAGGCGATAAGATACTGGAAAATAAATCTGATTTTGTAGCTTACACAAGCGATCTCTCGGACAGGAACTCTCCTTTAGTTGTAATAACATTCTTTAAGGATGATGTTACCGCCATGATTATTTCAAACCAGGATACATACGTACTTGCAAAACAGAAAAACAGCAACGATTATGTTTCATATCAAAACAGCAAAGTAAAAATTCACCGTGATTTTAACTGCGGCTCTGATGAGCTTGGCATACCTGAGAGGATTACCGAGATACAGAAAAGCCTTACCGGTAATATGAACTCTCTTGCAACAAGCACAATGTTCAAGGCAAGCATTGCAGTTGAATCTGACTATGAGTTTTATTCATTCAATAACAGCAATATTAATAAGGCAAGTAATTATATAATTGCTTTATACGTTCCTGTATCAGCTATTTATGTCAGAGATGTAAACGTTCAGCTTCAGATAAGCTATTTAAGGGTTTGGTCAACAGTGAACGATCCGTATCCCGATGCAGCTACTTCAAATCCGCTGCTTGTTGCATTCAGGTCTTACTGGAATGCTAATATGCAGGCAACACCCAGAACTTTAGCACATTTTATTACAACAAGGCCGGGAGGTTTGGGCGGTATTGCTTATATTGATGTATTGTGCGCAAACACCTCAAACGGTTACGGCTACGGTTTCAGTGACCTTGACGGAACATTTAACCCGCTTCCTACATATTCATGGGATGTAATGGTTGTTGCCCACGAAACGGGTCACAATTTCGGGTCACCGCACACACACAGCTGTACCTGGCCGGGCGGACCTATCGACAGCTGTTATACAGTTGAAGGCGCTTGTTATAACGGCCCGCAGATCCCTATAGTAGGAACAATTATGAGCTATTGCCATCTTAACGGTTCAATTGCATTGTATTTCGGACCGCTTCCTACTCAATTGATCAGAAGCAGGTCTGAAACTGCTCCATGCCTGAATAATTTAACAGGTTACCTTGTTGCTACCCCTAACGGCGGATCAATGTACAGGTCAGGCAACAATATCCCCGTAATTTGGGGAACATCAAATACCGGTACGGTAAGTATTGAATATACTTCCAATAACGGTTCAACCTGGAATACTATACAGAATAATGTTGATGCTACATTAAGAACAATTACATGGAATATTCCGTATATACCAACAACTTCACAGGCTATGGTAAGGGTTTACCAGACAAGCAGTCCCGGAAACGGTGACCAAAGCGATAGTGTATTCCAGATAAGACCCACTATCAATGCTTTTTCACTGCTAGACCCACCTTCATTATACAGAACATATGTTGCCCCTGGTGATACTTCAAGGATAAACTTCAGGTTCACAAAAGCGGGAACTTTGCCTGAATTGAAATATAAATACACTATAAGTACATTAAATAATTCATTTGTTTATACAACATTTTCCAATAATTCAGGAAATGATTCGATATGCTCGATAACAAGAAATAAGCTTGACTCGCTGGTTACTTCATGGGGAGCTGTAAATATCGGTGACTCGTTAAGGCTTAGATGGAACATAAAATGTTTCTCACAGCTTGATTCACTTACTTCAAGCAGTAATGCCATTATAACCTTATTTAAAGGAGTTATCGGTATAGAGCCTATTTCATCTAATATTCCTGATAAATTCTTTGTAACACCTAACTATCCAAATCCGTTCAACCCGGTAACCAAAATAAAGTTCGGTTTACCTTCATCAGCAAACGTGAAGATAACTGTATTTGATATGCTTGGTAAACAGGTTGATATTATCGCTAACTCCAGCCTTGAAGCAGGTGAATACTCTGCTGAATGGAATGCGGTTAATTTTGCAAGCGGAATCTATATTTATAAAATAGAAGCAGTAGATAAAAAAGGTTATAATTATATTGAAACCAGGAAAATGGTTTTGGTAAAATAAAATTCAGAATATTTAAAAGCCCCTGTTGAAAAACAGGGGCTTTTTTGTTATCATATTAAGTTATATTAAAACATGTAAATGTATATTTTGAATATTATTAATAATTAAAATTTGTTAAATTATCAGCAATAATTTAAAACAGAATTATATATGGCTATAAATTTCAACAATTTTACTATCAAAGCACAGGAAGCTATGCAGCAGGCAGGGGAAATTGCGGCTAATTATTCTAACCAGCAGATAGAGCCTGAACACTTACTTGCTTCTATTATACAGAACAATGACAGCATAGCTGTATCCTTAATAAGGAAAATTGGCTCTAATATAGATACTTTAAAAATTCAGGTTTCAGCAAAGATAGATAAGCTACCGAAAATATCGAATACTACATCAACCAACCAGTTCCTTTCAAACAGCCTGCAGAAGGATCTTGATGATGCAGTGAAAGCAGCAGGCGAGCTGCGTGATGAATATGTAAGTATTGAGCATTTACTTATAGCGCTCGCAGAAGATACCGGCGAAACAGGAAAATTCTTAAGATCACAGGGTATCACTAAGGAATCCATTTTAACAGCACTTAAAGATGTAAGGGGCAGCCAAAGAGTAACTTCACAGGCACCTGAAGAAACATATGAATCACTGAAAAAATACGGAAGAGACTTAAACCAGCTTGCAAAGCTTGGAAAGCTTGACCCGGTTATAGGCAGGGATGATGAGATAAGGCGTGTGCTGCAGGTACTATCCCGAAGGACAAAGAATAACCCGGTGCTTGTTGGTGAGCCCGGAGTAGGTAAAACTGCAATTGCAGAAGGTCTGGCAATCCGTATAGTGAATGGTGAAGTGCCGGAAAACCTGAAATCTAAAATAGTAATAGCTCTTGATATGGGAGCATTGATAGCAGGTGCAAGCTACAGGGGACAGTTTGAAGAAAGATTAAAAGCAGTAATAAACGAAGTAAAGCAAAGCAACGGCGAGATAATCCTTTTCATAGATGAGATACATACGCTGGTTGGCGCCGGTAAAACAGACGGTGCGATGGATGCTGCGAATATCCTAAAGCCTGCCCTTGCAAGGGGAGAGCTTCATGCAATAGGCGCAACAACACTAGATGAATACAGGAAGTATATCGAAAAAGACCCGGCACTTGAAAGAAGGTTCCAGCCGGTAATAATTGATGAGCCAAGTGTTGAAGACACGATTTCAATATTACGGGGATTGAAGGAAAAATATGAAGTGCATCACGGTGTAAGGATAACTGATTCGGCGATAATTTCAGCGGCAACGCTTTCTCACAGGTATATTACAGACAGGTTCCTGCCGGATAAGGCAATTGACCTGATAGATGAAGCTGCAAGCAAGCTTAGAATTGAGATCGATTCGATGCCGGAGGAGCTGGATGTTATTGAAAAGAAAATAAAACAGCTTGAAATTGAACGTGAAGCTTTAAAGAGAGAGCTTTAATCTTAAAATGTTTTAATCTTAAAAATTTAATCTTCTGTTTTTATTTCCTGCTTAGCTTTTTTCTTTTCTTCCAGTATTGGGAGTGTAAAGAAAAACGTTGTACCTTTGCCTACTTCTGACTCAAACCAAATCTTGCCGCCAAGCTTTTCAATAACGCGTTTGCATAAAGCAAGCCCTATGCCAGAGCCGGGATATTTCCTGTGGTCATGCAGCTTCTGGAACACAATGAATATGCGTTCACTGAACCACTGTTCTATACCAATGCCGTTATCCTTTACAGCAAATAGCCACATATCGTCCTTTTTCTCAGCGGATATTTCTATAGCAGGCTTATTTTCGCCCTGGTACTTGATGGCATTAGCAACAAGGTTCTGGAATACCTGTGTGATCTGAACATAATTGCCGAAAATTTTAGGCAAAGTGAACTGTTTAATGCTGGCTTTGCTTTCTTTTATTGCGACTTCAAGGTTTGCCATTGCATCCTTTAAAGCCAGGTTGCAGTCAACTTCTTCCTTTACAGCGCGCTCGGTACCCACCCTGGAATACATAAGGAAATCGGTGATCAGCCTGTACATCCTTGTAACGCCGTCATCGGCAGAGGTTATCTGCTCTTCCATTTCCGGTCCAAGGCGTTTTTTATATTTTTTATTCAGCGTTTCAATGAAGTTCTGAATTGAGCGGAGCGGCTCCTGGAGGTCATGGGAAGCGGCATATGAAAATACATACAGCTCTTCATTTGAAAGAGCAAGCTCTTCTGCGTAGCGGCGTAATTCTTCTTCAACCTGTTTTTTAAATGTGATATCCCTTGATATCGCAGAAACCTGTGTTACCAGCCCTGATTCTTCACGAATAGGAGAGAGGGTCAGCGAAACATCAATAATAGTCTTGTCTTTTTTCTGGCGTTTTGTTTCCAGTGATTCAATCCGTTCGCCTTTTGCCACCTTACCCATGATATGTTTCAGCTCATTTTCCTTAAAATCAGGAACAACTATAGAAATGTTTCTCCCGATTGCATCTCTTTCAGAGAAACCATAAAGCTTTTCCGCACCCGGATTCCAGCTTTGGATCTGCCCGTCAATACTCATGGCATAAATGGCGTCACCGGAATTCAGAACAATAGAAGCTAACTGGTTCTTGATCTCTTCGTTCTTTTTCCTGTCAGTAATATCCCTTAAAATTGTGATAACATGGGGTATCGAGTGATACAGAACAGGGGTAGAGGCTACGCTTACATCCAGATAGTTCCCGTCAAGCCTCTTTACGGAAATATCAATTACAGGCACCTGCTTCATGTACTTAACCATTTCCTCGATCTGTTTGGAAATTTTATCCCTGTAGGAATAGTGGATAAGCTCATTAATTGTTAAGCCAAGGATATCCTGTTCACTTTGCGCACCAAAGAGCGTGAGCCCGGCTTTATTTACAAATAACAGCCTGCCATCCCTGTGAATTGTGATGGTATCAGGCGAGAGGTCAACAGTGCTTCTGAGCCTGTTAACATTATCCTGCAGCTCTTCGATATCTTTTGTGAGGCCGGTGATCTGGTCTTTTGATTCTTTGGCTCTTCTTCTTGAAAAAATTGCAAAGGCAAACCCGAATAACATTAAAACAAATAAAAGCTCAACAATCCTGAACCCTTCTGTATCAGCGGCGATATTCCGCATCCATACAAAGATATCAAGCATTGAAGCGGCAATAAGTATCACTATTATCACCGAAAAGATAATAATAATATCTTTCAGGTCACTGGATTCTTTGCTTTATTTATTTGTTTCTTCTGGCAATTATATCTTTTTTTAATTCTTTCCTTAGCTCAATAATTTCCCTTATCGTTCTGAAAATAATCGAGGGTCTTGCAGCGGTTGATACTCCGTCTATCCTGGGCAGGTGTTTTACGCCAAGCTCAGTAAAAGTATAGCCAAGCAGCTCTGCCCGTATCATAATTTCCGCGTCTATGAACGCATCTTTAGTATTAACTTTAATATTCTTAAACAGCTCTGTTTTTATGATCTTGAAAGCGCAGTCTATATCAATGTAATCTATATCAAATGCGTAACGTAAGATCACATTATATACAAAGCTTGTCAGCTTGCGGTAAGGTGAGTACTGCTTCTTCTTCCTGTAGCCAACTACCATATCGCTGAAGGGGAGCAAAGCTACAAATTTCTTAAGCTCGTTCAGGTCAAACTGGTTATCGCCATCGGTATAGAATACATACTCAAATCTTGCAGTAGAAAAACCTTCCCATAATGTTGCACCGTAGCCTTTGTTCTTTTCATGGTGCACAACTTTAACTTTCGGGTACTGTGCTGCAAGCTTATCGGCAACTTCAGCGGTATTATCCGGGCTGCCGTCTTCAATTATTGTTACTTCATAATCTTTAAGCTGTAATTCCTCTAAAACCTCAACTGCTTTGTGAACTACCTTATCAATGTTCTTCTCATCGTAATAGGCCGGGAAAAAAACTGACAGCCTGATATCTTTATTAGTTATCAAGAAAATATCTCCATGTATTTTTTAAACCTTCGTTAAATGTATATTCAGGGATCCATTTTAAATGTTTTGCCGCTAGCCTGTTATCAAGTACATTAGCCTTAACATCAAATTTGCGTGCAGGCATATACTTAACCTTAAAATCAAGCTTAAGAACGCTGCGGAACCTGTTGAGTATTTGGTTAATTGAAAGTCCCTGGTTACTGCTGATGTTATATATATGATTCTTAGAATTATCTTTTATTGCCCTGTAAATAGATCTTGCGCCGTCTT
>JAPUEV010000196.1 GCA_027492415.1 Ignavibacteria bacterium | reverse complement strand
CTTAAAGCAAAAAAGATAAACCGCATAGTTCTTTCAAGACCCGCCGTTGAAGCCGGTGAAAGCCTTGGATTTCTTCCCGGCGATCTATCAGAGAAAGTGAATCCGTACTTAAAGCCACTATTTGACGCACTTGAAGATATGGTGCCTATGGATAAGCTGAAGCTGTATTTTGAACGGAATATAATAGAGATAATTCCCCTGGCGTATATGAGGGGCAGAACCCTGAACAATGCTTTTTTAATACTTGATGAAGCTCAGAACGCAACTGCACTGCAGATGAAGATGTTCTTAACAAGGCTTGGCATTAATTCCAAATGCATCATAACAGGCGATATTACACAGATCGATCTTCCCACTAAGCAAACCTCGGGTCTGGTTCAGATACAGAATATATTAAAGAATGTTGACGGAGTTGAATTTGTATACCTTGAGAAGAAAGATGTTGTAAGGCACAGACTGGTTAAAGATATTATCAATGCATACGAGGAGTTTTCTGTTAAGAATACAGGTAATGGTAATTCCGGTATGGTAACCGGGAACGGCAATAGTTCAGGCAACGGGTCAGAAAAAGATCAGCTTGAGGGAAACAACAATGATGAAAACGGCAAATAATTTTGTCAGCACATAATGATGGGTTTTCCTGTTGATGTAAACACCAACTCTTGCAAAAGGAATTGATGCTGCAATAACAGGCAGTGCAGCAAGTGTATCTACCATACCGAACGAATACGGAATAGTAACAGAACCTGCAGGTGAATTAATAAAGTAGCTTAAAACTCCCGCAACAGCAGTGATAAGTATTGCAGCTGATGAGGTTCCAATAGCTCTTTTAATAGGTACCTTCATTAAATAATGCATTAAAGGAATAACGAACACTCCCCCGCCCAGCCCTGAAAAGGCAGCAATAGCGCCGCTTAACGCGCCTATACCAAGACATATCCATTTATTCAGCTCCTCCGGTTTATCTTTCGCCGGATCTTCATGTCTTCCTTTTTTATCCAGCAGCATTTTTACAGCAACAACAAGCAGAACAACAGAAAATGTTTTCTTCAGTATCTCGCCCGGCAGCAAAATTGCAATCTTTGAGAACAGGAAAACAGTAACTGCGCTTGCAATCCCGATATATAAGGCAGCTTTCCACTCAACGTTACCGTGGCTGAAATGCTTATGTGATGATGACAGGCTAGTGAAGATTATTGTAAAAAGGCTTGTTGCTATTGCAATATGTACAATGTAGGGTGAATCAAAGTGGTTAAACGCATATACCATAAGCAGAGAGGGGACGATAACTATACCGCCCCCTACCCCGAATAATCCTGATAATATACCGGCAGCTATGCCGATACCGAAGAGTATTAATATTGTTTCAATGCTCAAATTTTAATTTGCCCGCATGTTATTATTTCGGTTCGAGCATGCTGTTATATAAACCCCTGTCCTTTATGATCCTTAATGCTTCCTGAAGCTGCTGGTCATCTTTAAGTGCAGATTCAACTACAAGCTTTTCGGGCTTGTTATATCTTCTAAGTATTTCTGATTCAAGTTTCTGCCTTATTATAGGCTTTGAATTCTCAAAATCCCTGAACTTCTCAGATTTCAGCTCACCTTCAAGCAGCCCGATATAGCTTTTTACTTTTTCTGAATACATCTTGTCATCAGTATCCTTCTTAAGCTGGGCAAGCTCCATTTCTGCGCTGGAGTTATATGAAAAATCTGTAGTTGTTATATAATTATAGAACTGTCCAAGTACAATATCGTTCATAACAAAATTGCTGCCATCCGGATTTTCTTCAGCAAATTTTACAGCATAGCGGTAATACATATCCTCATAATTCAGAGCTTCAAGCAGCTCGTTATCTTTAATAACATCAACAATCTGGTCAGGAGTAATTCCGCCTTCAGCATATACTATTCTGCCGTTCAGTGTTTTGAATTCTTTCTGGTTAAAATATGGATTCGGTTTAAATACACCGTATTTATTTTCCTTAAAGTAATTCTTTGCCTGTATCCACCTTCCGCTTGGTGTAAAATATTTCTGGTTGGTTATCTTAAGCTGGTTGCCAAAGCTTAAAGGCTGGAATACCTGTACAAGCCCTTTTCCGAATGATTTTGTGCCTACTAGCACACCGCGGTCAAGATCCTGTATAGCGCCCGCAACTATTTCACTTGCTGAGGCTGAATTTTCATCTATCAAAAGTACAAGCGGCACATCTTTGCCAAGCATGGGGTTTTCTGTCGCAAAATATTTACGCTCTGAATCCAGCTTTCTGCCCTTTGTAGTTAACAGAAGGTCACCTTTATTTGTGAATTTATTCAGTATGCCTATTGCCGCATCTAGCAGGCCGCCGGGGTTTCCTCTTAGATCGAGAATAACTCCTTTAACATCACCCTTTGCTTTAATTTCTGTGATAGCATCAACAATCTCATTTTCTGCGTAACGGCTGAAACGGTCAAGCTTAATATATCCAATGCCGTCTTCTATAGTTCCTTTATAGCTAACGTTCTTAAGCTGTATTTCCTGTCTTGTGAGTGTGAATTCCAT
>JAPUEV010000195.1 GCA_027492415.1 Ignavibacteria bacterium | reverse complement strand
ACCGGATATACAATAGAAGAAATAAAAGCATATGTAGCTGCCAACGATTACCTGCAGAGACCGTTCTATACAGTCGGACACAGAAAAGGTGTAATTGGTGTTGCTGCTAATTTCGTCCTTGATGTTGCTGATAAAATGAAAAAAGACGGAATCAGCTCTGTTGTTGCAAAAGAAGTAACAGCTAATGCATAAACTATTGTTGAAAAGGAAAATTAAATTTATATGACAAATCAACCAAATAAGGCAGGTAAATCACCACTATTTATCGGTTTTGATGTCGGTTCAACAACTGTAAAAGCTGTTGTGATGGATATTGATAACGATAAGATATTATGGTCAGATTACCAGCGCCATGATACCAAGCAGCCTGAAAAATCACTTGAGCTGCTGAAGAATATCGAAGATACTCTTGGCAAGGATGCACTTGCCGGTGCCAGGGTGTTTATTACAGGCTCAGGCGGAAGTAATATAGGTCGTTTTCTTGGTGCAAAGTTCGTTCAGGAAGTGAATGCTGTATCTTTAGCGGTGGAAAAATTCTACCCAAAGACACTTTCTGTTATTGAGCTTGGCGGCCAGGATGCGAAGATAATTGTATTCAAAGAAGATCCTGAAACAGGAAAGAAGAAAAAAATTCCTTCAATGAACGATAAATGTGCCGGCGGTACAGGTGCCGTTATTGATAAAATTAATGCAAAGCTTAAAATTCCCGCAGATGAGCTTTGTAATATGGGCTATTACGGATTAAAGCTCCACCCTGTTGCAGGTAAATGCGGTGTATTTGCCGAGACCGATATCAACGGTCTGCAGAAATCAGGAGTTCCGGCTGACCAGCTTATGGCAAGTCTTTTTGAATCTATTATTCAGCAGAACCTTTCGGTACTAACACGCGGACATACATTAAGACCCGAGGTATTACTCCTGGGCGGTCCTAACTGTTATATCAAAGGAATGATGGATTGCTGGAGGGCTAATATTCCCAAGATGTGGGATGAAAGGAATGTTCCGTATGATAAGAACGTTCCTATAGAAGACCTCATCCGCGTTCCTGAAAACGCACAGTACTTTGCGGCAATCGGCGCAATTGAGTACGGCAAAGAAGAAGAACCGGAAATTGGTATGTATAAAGGCTATGGCGATCTTGAATACTACATCAATGTTGGCAGAGCTGAGGAAAAGAAGAAACTGATGAAGCTCTCAGGTGGTGGCGGTCTGTATAAGAACGAAGCTGAGCTTGATAATTTCAAGGAAAAATATAAAATTCCCAAATTTACTCCGGCTACATTCAAACCGGGAGAAGTTGTTCAGGGATTTATTGGACTTGACGGAGGTTCAACATCAACCAAAGCTGCTTTAATTTCAATGGATAAGCAGGTGTTGGTAAAATCATACCAGCTATCCAAAGGTAATCCCATTGAAGATACCGTTGAAATACTGCAAAAGCTCCGTGACCAGGTTGAGTCACAGGGTGCTACACTGGAAGTGCTTGGTATTGGTACAACCGGTTATGCTAAGGATATATTGAAAGATGTACTGCACGGTGATGTTGCACTTGTAGAAACAGTAGCGCACACTGAAGCAGCTGTTCATTTTTATCCAGATACAGATGTTATTGTTGATGTTGGCGGCCAGGATATTAAACTAATTATATTAGACCAGGGACGTGTAACTGATTTCAAGCTGAACACACAATGCTCGGCAGGTAACGGTTACTTCCTGCAGTCAACAGCCCAGGGATTCGGTTACGCAGTGGAGGATTTTGCTGATATAGCATTTTCCGCTAAGCAGTATCCAACCTTCGGTTACGGCTGTGCTGTATTTATGCAGTCTGATATAGTTGATTTCCAGCGCCAGGGATGGAAGCCGGAAGAAATTATGGCGGGTCTCGCAAACGTACTGCCTAAGAATATCTGGCTGTATGTATCACAGATACCAAATCTTGCGAAGCTTGGAGAGAATTTCGTGCTTCAGGGCGGTACTCAGCATAATCTGGCTGCGGTAAAAACACAGGTTGATTTCATTTCCGAAAGATTTACAGGAAGCGGAATTGAACCTAATGTGTTCGTTCACAAGCATACAGGTGAAGCAGGTGCCATTGGCTGCGGACTTGAAGCAGCTAGACTTTACATGAACGGAAAGAGAACTGAATTCATAGGACTTGATAAAGTTGCAAAGATTGTATTTAAAACATCCAGGGACGAAAAAACAAGATGCTACTTCTGTAAAAATAAATGCTTAAGAACATTCATTGATGTAGCTACAGAAGAAAAAGCAATTCCGTATGTAAAGGATCTTTCAATTGAATTTCCTAAAGATAAGATAGTTAATCCTGATTCAAAGATTCCAATCGTTGCGGGTACACAGCGACTGATAATTGCTACCTGCGAAAAGGGTACTGTTGAAGATCTTAGCTCAATGAAGGATATCAAAAAGGGTCTTGATGCTATAAAGGATATAACACCTAACCTTGTTGAATATGCTGCTGTTGAGGTATGGAAATCACAGGAGCCTAAGATAGTAAAGGATGATATTCCTGTACTTTCAAAAAT
>JAPUEV010000194.1 GCA_027492415.1 Ignavibacteria bacterium | reverse complement strand
TAAAACTGAAGGCTCATGGAATGATTATTGCGGATTGATTAACTGTTCCTGAGACCATAATTTAAAAATATATTAATTCCGAAATCGTAAATCCGCATACCGATATCAAAAGATGAATTTTCCGAATACATTAAGCCTGATTAGAATACTGCTGGCACCGGTATTCCTTTACCTGTTCCTTTCTGATTCAACGGGCCTGGTATCGGCATCGTTCTTTGTATTCACAATTGCAGCACTTACTGACTGGTATGACGGCTGGTACGCAAGACGGTACGGGTTTAAGACAAGGTGGGGACAGTTCATAGATCCTCTTGCCGATAAGATACTTACTTCTGCGGCATTCATAGGTTTTTACCTGTATAAACAAAAAGACCCTGCTTTCTTAGGCGGCACAGAAATTATTCCAATAATATACCTGGTAGCTGTAATAATTTTCAGGGATATAGTGTTAACGATTGCAAGAAGCGTTCAGGAATTAAAGGGTAAAGAGTTCAGAACGTCGATGGTCTCAAAAACAAAAACGTTCATACAGATGACATTTATTTTTGCAGTAATAGGGCTTATCTCGCTTGCGGCAATAACACAGGGCAGCGGAATAAGTAACAGTATAATTAACTATTTGCATTCAGATATTAATTATTATATATTGCTTTTAATAACACTGTTAACGGCAGCCAGCGGAATTGCTTATGTATTTGAATCAGGCGAAAATA
This sequence comes from Ignavibacteria bacterium, assembly GCA_027492415.1. Lineage (GTDB taxonomy): Bacteria > Bacteroidota > Ignavibacteria > Tepidaquicellales > OLB5 > OLB5. The sequence continues at coordinate 1,846 of JAPUEV010000194.1, read as the reverse complement.
TTGAGAAGCAAACTTATAATTAATACAGAAATAAAAAGAACAGAGCGATAACTATAAAATGGCTTTCAGATTAATCAAAGAAAAAAATCCCATCAATGAAGAAGTAAAGGTACCTTTGCTGATTAATATACTTGGCAGCGGATTTTTTGTTGGTTTTATTCCTGTAGCATCGGGAACCTTTGGTTCGCTCCTTGGACTTGGAATATACCTCCTCCCGAAAGTCTCCCAGTTCTATTATTTGACACTCATCCTTCTGCTCGTATTCCTTGTAGGTATATTCTGTGCCGAAAAAATGCGGGGCAGGTACGGCGAAGATCCGCCGCAGGTTATTATAGATGAAATTGCCGGCCAGTTATTTACATATCTGATAGGTTCGATAGTATTTGAGCTTTTCTTCCCGTTCAAATCGTTCGATCCTGCAACAGCATTTGATACAAAGCTTGTCTTCGGTATAATTGGCTTTTTTGCATTCCGTTTCTTTGATATAGTAAAGCTTGAGCCGGCAAAATATTTTGATAACAAAGATTCCGGCTGGGGAATAATGATGGATGATATTTCCGCGGGGCTTTATGCCGGAATATTTTCTGCAGTACTTACACATCTTGCATGGTACCAGTTTCTGCGTGTATATTTGGGATAAGCTTTGGCGGGTTGGCTTGCAGCTTATATGATATACAGCCGGGCGGGTAAGCTTTTTAACCAGTCAGCAAAATTATAAATCTCCTTTAAGCAGATTAAAAATATATCTTACTAAAAATTCTTTCATGAAGTCAATAATTATTTCAATAGGCGATGAGGTTTTAATAGGGCAGGTTGTGAACACCAACGCTGCCTGGCTTGGCAGGGAGCTGCTTTCGATCGGCTTACCCGCCGCCAGGATTGTTACAGTACCGGATAACGAGAAGGAAATTTTAAAGGAATTCAAAAACGCTTTCCGTGATTACGACGTAATTGTAGTAACAGGAGGATTGGGTCCCACACACGATGACATTACAGTAAAAACCGTTGCAAAGTTCTTTAAGAGCAAATACGTACTTAATGAAAATGTTTTAAAGCATGTAAAAAGTATCTTTGCAAGAAGAAATATTGTAATGCCTGCCGCAAATATTGGACAGGCGCTGGTACCGGAAATAGCGAAAGTTCTTGAAAACAAAACCGGCACAGCTCCGGGTCTGCTAATAGATAAACAGGGTAAAGTTTTCTGTGTAATGCCGGGGGTTCCTTATGAAATGAAATACATCAGCCAAACCGGCCTGCTGCCATACCTTACTAAGAAATACCAAAAGAAGATAACACGTGTAATAAAACAAAAGACACTTCACACAATAGGAATCGGTGAATCACTTCTTGCTGAGCGTATCGGCGATATTAAAACTATAGTCCGTAAAGGGAAAGATTTTGAGGTTAAGCTTGCATTCCTTCCTTCAAATTATGAAGTTCGTCTGCGTATAACGGCAGTGGCAAAGAATATCTTAAAAGCTGAAAAGCTAATCAGCGATGCCGAGAAGATCATAACCCAAAAAGCGGGGAAGTATATTTATTCCACAAGCGAAGGCACAATAGAAAAAACCGTAGGGGCTCTGTTAAAGAAAAAGAAATTAACTATTGCGGCGGCTGAGTCATGTACCGGCGGATTGCTGACATCAAAGCTGACAGATATTGCAGGCAGCAGTGTTTACGTAATGGATTCAATAGTTAGCTACAGCGATGAAGCAAAGCAGCGGCTGCTTGGCGTAAAGGCAGCAACAATAAAAAAATACGGCGCAGTAAGCAAAGAAACAGCAATAGAAATGGCGCGAGGAATAAGAAAAAGATCGAAAACTGATATTGGAATATCGGTAACGGG
>JAPUEV010000193.1:286-2562 GCA_027492415.1 Ignavibacteria bacterium | reverse complement strand
GATAAACTGAAAATTCACTCCCGTCGCTTTTCTCATTTATTAATTCACCCTTCCAGCCGGTTTTTAACGCATCTGAAATTATTTCTTTTCTCTTTGAATCCGTAATATTGCTGGAATAAAGAACAGGGATCTCTTTGCCGATAATTTCATTTTCAATGTAACCGTAAAGCAGTTCAAAAGCCGGGTTTACAAATACCGTTTTACTCTGCAGATCGGTAATAAATACACCTTCCTTAATTCCCCTGATAGCGTGTCCAAACAATTTAAGCCTGTTCTGAACTTTTTCTTTAATGGACATTTCATCAAGCAGCCTGTTCAGAGTATTTGCAAGCTCAAAAGTCCTTTCATTAACCCTGTTTTCCAGCTCATCGTAAGCAGTCTTCAGGCTTTCTTCAGCTTTTTTGCGTTCAAGAAAATTCCCTACCTGTCTTCCCACTGATTCAAGTACTTCCAGCAAATCTTCCTTGGAAGTTAAATTATCCTGGTTAAAACATTCTATTACAGTTGTAACCTTACCGTTATCGCTTATTGGAATCCCGAAAGCAGAGTTCCATCCTAATTTAAGCAGTCCGTCTTTTCTGGGTAAGTTATCATCATTTTTAATATTCTCTATCCAGTGTGATTTGTTATCTTTCCAAACTCTCCCGGGTAAACCTGTTCCTTTATTCAATGAATAATTTATATCAAATAGCTTTGAATAAGCATCTGAATCTGACTTATTTTCACTCCAGATTGCTTTCTGGAATAATTTATCATTTTCTATTGTCCATGCTATACCAAATTTCCAGTTTACCCCGTAACAAATGTTTTCAAGTACCTTGTATAAAGCATCTTCGGTAGTCGAGGCTTCTGCAAGTGTTTTAGAAACGGAATACTGTATCCTTAAGTATCGTTCATTCCGTTTCTTTAGATGTATATCAACCAAAATTCCGATAAATCCTTCAAACTCCATACCGTTGTACCGTGGAATTGCCTTATTAAGGAACCACCTGTATTCACCGTTTGCAGCCTTTAGCCTTAATTCCATTTCAAAGCCTGAACGGTTCTCGAAATTTACAGAATATGTATTAAGGCAGTTTTCAAGGTCATCATAATGTATATTCTCGATCCATCCGTTTCCAAGCTCGCTGTTCATGCTTCTGCCTGTAAATTCTGTCCACCCTTTATTTACATATGTGAATCGTTTATTAATACCGGAAACCCAGATCAATACAGGGGCAGAATCTGCCATAACCCTGAAAAGTTCTTAACTTTCTCTGAGTGAATTTTCAATCTTTATCCTGGTATTAATTTCATTTGTAAGATTATCGTTGGAAAGTTTTAATTCAGAAGTTCTTTGTTCAACCCTTTCTTCCAGCTCATCGTATGATTCCTTAAGCAGGTTCTCAGCATTTTGTTTATTCTTTATAAGCCTTATGAAGATAAATAATGATAACCCTATAACTAAAAATGCGAAAAGGCTTGTTGATATTATAAAGATCTGTGTATTTTCAAGGCTCTTTCTGGAATCCTTCTGTCTAAGATCAAGTAAAACCAGCTCATTTTCTTTGATCCTGGCAGTAACCGTTTCAGATTCTTCAAGTAAATCCTGAGATAATAAAATGATCCGGGTTTGTTCATCAGTTGTTTTTTTCTCGATACTAAATAATACGAGGGTTGAATCTATCAATTTTACCATATTTCCCGAAAGGGAATCCAGCTTCCTGCACTCCAGCTGTTGAGATAAATTATCACTGGTAAGATTTTTTAACTTATCTAATGTATTATGTAAAGAAATTTTTGCTGTATTATAGTCTTCCAGGTATTTATCGTCCTGTCTTACAACATAACCCCTTCTTTTTAGCTGTAAAGTGGATAAATGAAGGTTAAACTCATCAGAATTCTTTAATACTTCATTAGTGTGATCGATCATTGAAAGGGAGTTCTTGTATATATCTATGTTATTATAAGTGATTAAGCTTAATATTATAAAACACAGCAAAAATATCAAAAAAGCCGCCGGAATAAATTTTTCCAGCGGTAAACGCTCAACAAATGTTTTGTAGTTTTTAATGCTATTTTCTGCCAAAATACCCCTAATTCCTAAAAATATAAGACATTTTTTAAGACATAAATGTCATTATAATATTGCCAATATATCATAATAACACAAATTTCAGCAAAAAAGATTTGGCACGGTAATTGTTCAGTTAATATGTGAAATTAACCAATAAATTAAAACAACAAAAGGAGAAAAAATGTTAAACCTCAAAATTCAAACTGAAGATATAGGTTAC
>JAPUEV010000193.1:0-276 GCA_027492415.1 Ignavibacteria bacterium | reverse complement strand
CCTAAGGCTTCTGCTTGATCTAGCAAGCATAGAACAAAAGGAAATAAAGAATGAACAACGATATAACAACAGAGTTTCAAAATAATATCCCAAAAAATATAATAATGCCTAAATTAAATATATTAATACTGGTTGTTGAAGATGATAAGTACATGAATGAAACATTATGTGAAGTTCTGGAATCCGAAGGTTATAATGTAGAATCAGCTTTAAATGCTATTGATGCCATAAACAAGATTAAGCACAGCAACAAGAAATATCATCTGCTGATACTTG
>JAPUEV010000192.1 GCA_027492415.1 Ignavibacteria bacterium | reverse complement strand
TGAGTAAAATGATGACAAGGAATTTCATCTCACCTCCTGTTATAAAGTGATTTAAGTAAATATAATCATTAATTTAAAAAATTAGCATTCTATATTAGGGCACTTTGGGAACCATTGACTTACAAAACTTATTATAGTATTTTAGCACTCACAGTTAGCGAGTGCTAACTATTACCTAACAATCATATTTTTATAAATAACAATAATTTAGGAGGATTCTAAAAATGAATTTAAAGCCACTTGGAGACAGGGTCATAGTAAAACCTAAGGCTCCCGAAGAAGTAACAAAAGGCGGTATAATTTTACCTGATACAGCCCAGGAAAAACCTATGGAAGGTGAAATTGTTGCAATTGGCAACGGAAAATCTGACGATAACGGCAAGAGGATCGCAATGGATCTTAAGGTCGGCGATAAAGTTCTTTACGGCAAATACAGCGGCACAGAAGTAAAGATAAACGATGAAGAATATTTAATTATGCGCGAAAGCGATGTTTACGCTGTAATTGGATAGTTAAAAGAAGCAATGTCACCCTGATCTTAGGCGAAGGGTTGAGGCTTTAGATGCTGAAACAAGTTCAGCATGACAAATTCACTGAAAATAAAAGGAGACAAAAAATAATATGTCAGCAAAATTAATTCATTTTGATACCGAGGCAAGAAGTGCCTTAAAAAAGGGTGTCGATAAATTAGCAAATGCCGTAAAGGTCACTTTAGGACCCAAAGGCAGGAACGTAGTAATAGATAAGAAATTCGGAACACCTACAGTTACAAAAGATGGTGTTACTGTTGCAAAAGAAGTTGAGCTTGAAGACCCCATCGAAAATATGGGCGCGCAGATGGTTAAAGAAGTTGCATCCAAAACCAGCGATGTTGCAGGTGACGGAACAACAACAGCTACCGTGCTAGCACAGGCTATTTACGCTGAAGGCGTAAAGAACGTAACAGCAGGCGCAAATCCAATGGATCTGAAGCGCGGTATTGATATTGCTGTTGCTAAAATAGTTGAAGGTCTTGCAAAATTAAGCAAGAACATTGATAAGACCAGCAAGACTGAAATTGCACAGGTTGGTTCAATTTCCGCTAACAATGATAAATTGATTGGTGAGCTTATTGCAGACGCTATGATGAAGGTTGGTACAGACGGCGTTATAACAGTTGAAGAAGCTAAGGGCACAGATACAACAGTTGATATAGTTGAAGGTATGCAGTTTGATAGAGGCTACCTTTCACCTTACTTTGTTACTGATGCAGATACAATGGAATCAATACTCGAAGATCCCTATATTTTAATATATGACAAGAAAATTTCCACAATGAAAGATCTGCTTCCTATACTTGAAAAAGTAGCGCAGGCCGGCAGAACAATGCTTATCATTGCAGAAGATCTTGAAGGCGAAGCATTGGCAACACTCGTTGTGAACAAATTACGCGGCACATTAAAAATAGCTGCAGTAAAAGCTCCGGGCTTCGGCGATAGAAGAAAAGCTATGCTTGAAGATATCGCAGTGCTCACAAACGGTACAGTTATCAGCGAAGAAAAAGGCTACAAGCTTGAAAATGCTACAGTAACATACCTTGGAACAGCCAAAAAGATAGTTATCGATAAAGATAACACAATCATAGTTGAAGGCGCCGGCAAGAAGGAAGATATTAAGAAACGTGTAAATGAAATAAAAGCACAGATCGAAAAATCAACCAGCGATTACGATAAAGAAAAATTACAGGAAAGGCTTGCAAAGCTTTCAGGCGGAGTTGCAGTATTAAAGATCGGTGCAGCTACAGAAGTTGAGATGAAAGAAAAGAAAGCTAGGGTTGAAGATGCACTTCACGCAACACGTGCAGCTGTTGAAGAAGGTATCGTACCGGGCGGCGGTGTTGCACTTATCCGTGTATCAACATTACTTGATAAGTTAAAAGGCGATAACGATGACCAGAGAATTGGTATCGAGATCATTAAAAAAGCTATCGAAGCTCCCTTAAGGCAGATAGTTGAAAATGCAGGAGTTGAAGCATCTGTAGTTATTAATGAAATTAAAAAGAACAAAGATGATTACGGTTTCAATGCTTTAACCGAAGAATACCAGAACCTGATAAAAGCAGGCGTTATTGATCCTACAAAGGTAACAAGGGTAGCTTTGGAAAACGCTGCATCAGTAGCTTCTATGTTACTTACCACCGAAGCAGTTATCTGCGAAAAACCTGAAAAGGAAAAACCAGCCCCAATGATGCCTCCTGGCGGCGGTTACGGTGATATGTATTAATCGTTTAACGATTAATAGATTCATCAGATTACAGATTAATAAAAAACCCCGAAGTAATTCGGGGTTTTTTATTTCACTTTTCGTTACCCTGAATTTGTTTCAGAACTTATTCATTTAAACTAGATGCTGAAACAAGTTCAGCATGACAATAATTTTAATATTATTGTAAATCGAATCGCTGATTCGATTAAAATACTTGAAACAGCCTTTCACGTTACATATGCATTGTACTCTAACTACTTGTAAAGACTGTTTCAGTGAATAATAAAGAAAATAGCTCCGAATTTTCTTATAACCCTTTTA
>JAPUEV010000191.1 GCA_027492415.1 Ignavibacteria bacterium | reverse complement strand
AGTATCTCCGCTTGTAGACTCTGCGATTTATAAACCCCCTTCATGAATATAGCTCACATATAGAAACTGGTTCAATATTTAAAATAGAAAGGTTTAAGATATTATTCCCCCCTTCGTATGAAGGGGGGACATACTCCTGAAATTCTAATAAATATGGATTTGAAACTTTCATTTTCTACATCATTAAATATATATGGGGGGTTAGTTTTTAAATATTTAGGTTACAGCAAAGTCTATCAAAAGTTGGACCCTGGGTAATTTTTCATCATTAATCATTTATTTTTTCTATCCATCATTCGTGGCTTTTTTTGTTATTATTAAATAATTAAATTTGTAACGTAACACTCGGCGCGTAGCGCAGCCCGGTAGCGCACCACTTTGGGGTAGTGGGGGTCGCTGGTTCAAGTCCAGTCGCGCCGACTGAAGTTTTAAATGTTGTAAAATAGTACGTTTACTGTATTGACTGAGATGCAACCTTTATTTATTTTTATGCATTAAATACCTCTGAACCCTGCGAATAGGTAATAATATAAACTTATTCTTTAGGCGTTTACCGTAACTGTATTATTTTAAAGGGTTCTTGCATTTTAAAACATATTTGTTTAAGTTTGATGTGTTCTTTTATATATTTAAGCTGAAGTGGCGGAATTGGTATATGCCGCAAGGCTTAATGATAGTTCAATTCTAAATTGCTGGAGTGGCGGAATTGGTATACGCACATGCCTTAGGAGCATGCACCGTAAGGTTTAGGAGTTCGAGTCTCCTCTCCAGTACCAGTTTCATAGAGGGGATTTAAGGAAATACGCATCCCGCAGGGCGGGACACCGTAAGGTTTAGGAGTTCGAGTCTCCTCTCCAGTACCAGTTTCATAGAGGGGATTGAAGGAAATACGTATCCCGCAGGGCGGGATGCCGCAAGGTTTAGGAGCCCACGAGTCTCCTTCTTCGGTACCAGTTTTAAACACATTCAAATAAAAAAAACATAAATATTATAGGACCTGAAATTACAAATCTAATATATGTCCAATAAAACCAACATCAAAAACATTAACTCACCGGTTTGTTCATTCTGCGGCAGAAGCGCTAACAAAGTTACAAGCATGATAGCCGGACCTTCCAACTACGTTGGAAAAAAGGTCTACATCTGCGATATGTGCGTAACAAATGCTATGACAATTATCAAACAAAGCACCGCTGCAAGCCTGAACAAGAATATGCCGCAAAGGCATGAATTAACTCCTGAAGGAATCAAAAAATTCCTTGATCAGTATGTTGTTGGACAGGATGCTGCTAAAAAAGTACTTTCAGTCGCTGTTTACAATCATTATAAAAGGATTGATTCCAATGAGTTCAGCTATGTTGATGATGTTGAGATAGAAAAAAGCAATATCATGCTAATAGGTCCAACGGGAAGCGGAAAAACTTTCCTGGCGCAGACACTTGCAAAGCTGCTTGACGTACCTTTTGCAATTGCCGATGCTACCACGCTCACAGAAGCAGGTTATGTTGGTGATGATGTTGAAACAATTCTTGTTCACCTGCTGCAATCAGCAAACTATGATGTTAAAAAAGCTGAGCGCGGTATAGTTTATGTAGATGAAATTGATAAAATATCACGCAAGTCTGACAGCACCTCAATTACCCGCGATGTATCAGGTGAAGGTGTTCAGCAGGCATTGCTAAAGATCATTGAAGGCACAACTGCAAACGTCCCCCCTAAAGGCGGAAGGAAACACCCCGAGCAGCCGCTTATAAGCATTAATACAAAGAATATTCTATTTATCTGCGGCGGCGCATTTGACGGGCTGGAAAAAGTCATACAGCTAAGGGTATCACAGACCTCAATTGGCTTTGGCACTGAAATTATCAGCAAGAAATCAAAGGAATATGATGAGCTTATGGGACAGGTTGAGCCTGATGATATGATAAGGTTCGGGCTTATACCTGAATTCATAGGCAGGCTGCCAATAACCGCAGTACTTAGTACATTGAACGAACAGGCGCTTCTTTCAATTTTAACAGAGCCCAAGAACGCAATTGTAAAGCAGTATAAAAAACTCTTCAGGATGGAAGGCGTTGAGCTTGAGTTTGAAGAGGAAGCGCTGCTTGCAGTGACCAAAAAAGCTATCACAAAAGGTACCGGCGCGCGCGCATTACGCTCAATCCTTGAAGAAATTATGATAGATATAATGTATAAGCTTCCTTCCAAGGAAAATGTTTCCAAGTGCGTTATCACAGAAAATGTGATAAACAAAAAAGATCAGCCGGTTTATATACAGGAATCCAGCACAAAGTACGCTTAATTAAATGAAAAATAGTAGCACAGACATTTGCAGGACCTTTAGTCCTCTCTGTGTATTTAAGGGATAAACAATGTTTATCCCTTTTTTTATTTGTCGTCCTGAGGCGCTACGCCTTACTCCATATAATGGAGGAAGGGAGTCGAAGGGTCAAAAGGAACGGTAACCCCGTTCCTTTTTTATTTTCGTATCAGCAGAGTCTCTTCGAAGAAGGACTCTGCGTACATTATTTTAATATTAATTTCTTATCCTTATTCATGTAATTCAATCA
>JAPUEV010000190.1:911-2588 GCA_027492415.1 Ignavibacteria bacterium | reverse complement strand
GGAATTTCGATAGCATGGGCAATCACAGAATACATCCACGAAAATCCGAAAGCTAAAGCAAAAACACTATTTGCAACGCATTACCACGAATTAAATGCACTGGCAAGCCTGTACCCCCGGATAAAGAACTCAAGGGTTGAAGTGAAAGAAGTAGGTGAAAAAATAATTTTTCTTCACAGGATACACGAAGGCACTGCTGACCACAGCTTTGGAATTCACGTAGCGCAAATGGCGGGACTGCCGGAAATGGTAACAAAGCGAGCAAAGGAAATACTCGGCAACCTTGAAAAACGCGAGGAACGCTCCAGAAGAAAGGATGAATTCCAGATAAACCTGTTTGAATATAAGGATAATGAGCTTAATGATATTCTTGCAAGAATAGATCTTGAAAATATGACCCCGCTGGAGGCATTGAATAAGCTGCAGGAATTAAAAAAAATATCCAAAGATCTCAACAATAACAAATGAACAACAGAGTAACAGAGGAACTGAGTTTAGATTATGTAAATAAACTAAATTCTATTAGCGGTCAAATATTAGACGCATCAATTGAGGTACACAGAAATTTAGGTCCGGGTCTGTTAGAATCAGTTTATGAAATATGTTTAATAAAAGAATTAAAAAGCAAAGGGTTGGAAGTAGAATCTCAAAAATTACTCCCTGTTTATTACAAAAATGAATTATTAGAAAAATATTTTACAATTGACATTTTGGTAGAAGACCTAGTAATTGTTGAGATAAAAACTGTTGAAAGAAATCTGCCGATTTATAAAGCACAATTAATGTCTTACTTGAAGCTTTCAGGGAAGCATTTAGGTTTATTAATTAATTTCAATGTTCCATTATTAGTCCATGGATTTGAACGTGTATTGAATGGTCAATTTCCTAAATAGATTCTCTGAAACTCTGATACTCTGTTGTTAAATTAATCATACTTAAATGAACATGTCACAGCACGAAATATGGATGCAATATGCCTATAAAGAGGCTGAAAAAGCATATGAGAAGAACGAAATTCCTATTGGAGCGGTAATTATTTTTGATAACATGATAATCGGCAAAGGGCATAATCAGGTTGAAACATTAAAAGACCCGACAGCGCATGCTGAAATAATCGCGCTGACCTCAGCGGCTGAATACCTCACCTCAAAAGTATTGCTGGGATGCACCATGTATGTAACCCTTGAGCCCTGCTCAATGTGCGCAGGCGCAATTGTACTTGCAAAGCTTGATGCGTTGTATTTCGGCGCTTATGATAATAAATCAGGTGCCTGCGGAAGTGTGCTGAATATTACAAACAATAAGGCTTTGAATCACAGGCTTAGTGTTACCGGAGGCATAATGGACGCGAAGTGCGGTGAGCTCTTGAGAAGCTTTTTTGATGTAAAAAGATAAATTTCATTTACCTATTATCCAAGAGATTGCGTCGTCGCTTAAGCTCCTCGCAAAAATTTTCATAACTATATAATCACTTGCTTACAACTTCAGGTAATTTAAACAGACAGATAATACGGCTGGCATGGCCGGTGTTCTTCCAGAACCTTGGAAGAAGCCTTGCAGTGGCTATACTTGACTCCTACTGGATAGGCAAGCTTTCCAGCGAGCATCTGGCAGCGCTTGCTGTGGGTACTTTTCTTTCCTGGGGAGCTTTTGCCTTAGGAGAGCTTATTCCAATTG
>JAPUEV010000190.1:0-901 GCA_027492415.1 Ignavibacteria bacterium | reverse complement strand
CCCCTCGCCCAATTGGCACAAATGCGCTGGTCTCACAATCTGTCGGCGCTAAAGATGAAGACTCAGCCCGGCATATCGGTACGTTAAACCTGGTGAATTCCGTTATATGGGGATTACTTATTGCCGCAATTATGATACCTTTGCTTCCTGTACTGTATGGCTTCACAAATCTTGATGCACCGAAAGCAGAACTTGCCAATGAATACTTATTCCCCATTATGGTACTGCTTCCTGCGATTATACTGTTTGAGTCTGGCAGCGCAATTTTCCGTGGACATGGTAATACAAAAACACCGTTCAGATTATTACTTATAGTATTCGCTCTAAAAATAATACTCTCTCCCCTTTTGATATTTACTTTCAATTTGGGTATGCGCGGAGCTTCTATTGCAACAATGGTATCATACGGCAGTGTATTTTTGATCGAGCTGGTTTTGCTCAAAAGGCATGGTTTTATTACATCTGTTCAGAAGAAATTCAGCAATATTATTAAAGACGTAAAATATAACTGGAAGGTCACCCGCGAAACAATTAAGATCGGATTGCCGATTTCACTTGAAGGCCTGGCATTCTCGTTCATATATATTTTTGTAAGCCGGTACGTGGCTGATTTCGGCACTACGGGACTCGCAGCACTGGGTATCGGTCACAGGTCTGAAGCAATACCCTACCAGGTAGGCGAAGCGTTCGCGGTAACAGCATCGATTGTTGTGGGTCAGAATATAGGTGCTGGTAATATTGAAAGAGCAAATAAAGGCGCTTGGCGTGTACTTTATTTATCATGGATACCGATGGCGGTCTATGGAGTTGTATTGTTCTTTTTCCCGGCACAGATTGCGGGAATATTCACAACTGATATTGCTGTCATAGAAACCGCAAAGGTTTACAATATGATAGCGGC
>JAPUEV010000189.1 GCA_027492415.1 Ignavibacteria bacterium | reverse complement strand
GAGCTTGTGGAAAGCGGACAGATCTATGAATATGCAAAAAAAATCGATGATGTCGGTTACCAGATGATAATCCACGCTATTGGTGATAAAGCTGTTTCAGAAGTGCTGGACCTCTTCGAATCGCTGCCAAACACCCGTAAACTGAGACACCGCATTGAGCATGCACAGCATATACAGCCTGCTGATTATGAGAGATTCGGTAAGAATGGAATTATTGCATCAGTTCAGCCCCTGCATTTAAAATATGACGCGCGTACAGTATTTGAAAAGCTGCCCGCAAAATTGATACCATACACACATAATTACGTTCACATTCAGCCAGCAGGAGGTATCATAAACTTCGGTACAGACTTCCCTATAGTAGAAGCTGACCCGTTCGAAAATATCAGGCTGGCAGTGACAAGAAATACAGAGTATGGTGAGTTCACATGGGAACACAGGATGCCGCTGCATGAATGCATTAAATCATATACATATAATAATGCATATTCAAATCATAATGAAAATGCAGTTGGTTCAATAACTAAGGGAAAAGTTGCTGATTTTGCAATACTGGATGATGATATATTTAGTATGGAACCGGATGAGCTTGGAAATACAAAAGTATATAAAACATTTTTACACGGTGAAGAAGTTTATTCAGGTTAAAATACTGATTTGCGGATTACTTTAAATAACTTTAAATTTTTTGAAACCGGCTCCTATTTATTCAGACCCCTCACAAGCTCCATAACAGCAATTCCGTAAGCCACAGAAACATTTATTGAATGCTTAAACCCGTATTGCGGTATTTCGATGGAAAAATCCGATAATGCTATGATATCGTTTGAGACTCCTGTCAGCTCGTTGCCTAATATTAGGCATAACGGGAAATCATTAGTGGTAATATCAGTATAGCTCCTGCTGTTTTCTGTTATTTCAAGCGGTACGATCTTTATACCTTCACTTTTGATCTTCTTTACGGCTTCAATTGGATCTTTGATGTACTCCCACGGCACTGCATCTGTTGCGCCTAAGGCAACTTTTTCTATTTCAGGTCTTGGCGGGTATGGCGTATAGCCGGTTAAATATAATTTTTCTATCAGCGCAGCATCGCTCGTCCTGAAAATTGAGCCAACATTATAGATACTGCGTATATTATCAGCCATCGCATATATTGGATGACGTTTAATATTTTTTGTTTCATCAAGCGTTATACGCTTTTTACCTACTTCTTCGTGTGTAAGTTTTCTCACTTTAATAATTTTCTATTTTATAAATTTCACTCATCATTTTCTTCAAAATTCATTGTTCATTGCTAATTGCTCATTGTTCATTGTTAATTGCTCATTGTTAATTGCTCATTGTTAATTGCTCATTGTTAATTGTTCATTGTTAATTGCTCATTGTTAATTGCTCATTGTTAAAAATAAGCCCTTATTTCCGCAGTACCGGTATGTATCACCCTTGATTTATCTTCTGCCCTGCCGAAATAATTTATGGTAGCCTGTATAAAATTGCTTATCCTGTACTCAAAGTTCAATGACCAGAAATAGCTTTTGCCCGGCACAAGTCCTTTGGTAAGATCAAACGGTATAAATGCAGGCGATGTATATATCAGTGCTTCGTTGCGTGATATCTCGCTTCTTAAGGTACCTTTGCCTGAAAATGAATATATCACACGGAAGGTCTGCACATTTATATCAGCCTGTGTTGGAACCAGCGGGTAAAAATCCTTTGAGCGCTTAAGCTGAACCTTAAATCCTGCTTCAACTGAAACACTTGGCTTATAGATTATTTCTGAGTTTACACTTTCTGTATTTATGTTCCAGTTGCGTATTTCTACATTTGGGGCCAGGTTGCGGTCAATTTCAGTTACATAGTCAGTAATGAGGGCAAGATCCTGTGTGAATGAAAGCCTTAGCCTGCCTGTGCGTTCAACATCCAGTACACGCTCATTCCCTGAAAAATACTGATTGAAGCCTTTACGCTGTACAAAGCGCAGCTTAACGCCAAAGTAATCATAGTTTTCAAAAATACCGATATCCTGCTGAACAGTTGTGTTGCCGATTATGGTATTTTCGTTATTTTGGAATGTGCTGAATTTAAGCAGGTAAATATTCCTCTGGTTAGGGTCTTTGCTCTTTTCTGCAACGCTTACATAAGTATCTGAAGTAAGATTGTTCAGGATAGTTTTCGCTACCCCTTCTTTCATAGAAGTAATGAACCTTGATGGCACCAGGTTAACAGATGCAGAGCTTTGCAGGTCGGTTGTCGGGAAAAGCTGGTCGGTAGGTCTTAATATTTTTATATAATCACCGTCAAAGTTTGTAAGCACAAATTCATTTTCATCCTGCAGCCCGTTATTGTTTAAGTCACCGATATATTTATAGTTACCCTGCCCAAGCGGTACGGAAATGAACACAACTTCCTGTTTTGCTGTACGCTCGCTGGATACTTTGTAGAACAGGTTAGCGTTGAAGCCCCTGTTTAAAAACCAAACATTGCTTTGCGAGGTCACTAATATTGTCCGTGAATCAGTAAATCCAAGTCCCTGGAAATCAGTTGTATATTTTTTATCATAGACAACCACATCACCTGAAGCTGAA
>JAPUEV010000188.1 GCA_027492415.1 Ignavibacteria bacterium | reverse complement strand
GTGAAAGTATTATACTGAAGATCCAGCTAACAACTTTCCAAATTATCCTTGTATCTTTAATTGTTATGATAAGCGGAACTATGAGCAAAATGATCAGCTCTGCTCCCCAAACATATCTTAAGTAAAACTGGTCAGGCTTGGACATATCTTCCTTCATCCCGTCCCAGTAAGACATACCATTCCAGAATATATAGTAAAAACCATAAAGCGCACCGAATACTATAAACAATATAACCCCAATTGTAATACGGAGCCAGAGCGGTGTGATGCTTTTATTTACTGTTACTTCCAATATATCGCGGGTTTTTTCTATTTATACAGCAGGTATTTTATGCGTATTTCATTGTAGTTTTTTAATCCGTCACTCCATGCTGCTTCTATTTCATCAACAGTATTTCCGGCAATGATCATTTTTCTCAGTTTATCAGTACCTGCCAGCTTATCTATAAAATTATCTTTATTGAACTTAAATTCAGGGCAGTTTCTGTATAACGCTGATAATATTGCCGCTCCGCATTTAACCGGGTTGAAATTATTTTTATCCTTAACATTTATAAATATTCCGTTACACTCCTTGTTAAAGAACTTTGGCGGATATGCTGAAATTTTTTCAGAGGGTGTGAAAGTAACCGTTTCAAAATTCACACCTTCAAAATTGTATGCATTCAGCTCATCTGCTATTTTTTGCTGATCCACCCATGGGGCCCCGAAATATTCAAACGGCTTAGGTGTTCCCCTGCCCTCGGATACATTTGTGCCTTCTAACAGACAGTTGGCAAGATAACACACAGCAGTTGAAGGATAGAACATACTTGGAGAGGGTTTAACCCAGGTAAGCTTCAGTGAATTATAATTAGTTTTTCTAGAATAGCCATCCATTAAAATTACATCAAGCTTTGCGCTGCCGCCAAAAACTTCTGAATTAAGGTAAGATGCAAGCTCCCCGCACGTCATTCCGTAAGCCTGCGGTGCCGGGATCAGCCCGACAAACGACTCATATCCCGCTTCAAGCATAAATCCGGCGGTATATTCCGGATTTGTTATCACAGGCCTGTCACATACCCATATTGATTTGCTGTTTTCTGAAGCTGCTTCTATAGCATAATATAGTGTAGAAGTATAAGTGTAAAATCTGGCGCCAACATCCTGTATATCGTATACAAGAATATCAACATCAGCAAGATCGCTCTTAGATGGCTTGGTTTTACCGTTATATAACGATACAATTGGTATACCGGTTTTTTCGTCTGTTTCGGTATAATTCTCATCGCCCCTTACACCGTGCTCAGGTGTAAATATCTTTACAACATTCACCCCTTTGCTTACCAGTGCATCTATAATATGCGTACCATCGGCAAGGATACCGGTTTGATTAGTTAATACTGCGATCCGTTTATCTTTTAAGTCTGAAGCTTTTTCAAGCAGCACTTCATTTCCAAGCCTGAATTTAACATCAGCTGCTTTCTGTACTTCACCGTGGCAGTTGATGTTTAATAATAATAAAAGTACTATTGTAAATAATTTCATAGTAATGAATAAGCGGTTTCCCATCATTTAAAATTTTTGTCACCCTGAACTTGTTTCAGGGTCTATTTAATTAAAAAATCAGATGCTGAAACAAGTTCAGCATGACAGGATAATAATTTATAGTATCCTAACAACTTTTTTCTTCTTTATCGAATCATCTATCGCTTTTGCCACTATAATATCCTGTAACGCGATATCTGTACTGCTTTCCGGCTTTTTATTTTTAGTGATAGTTTCATAGAACGCATCCCATTGCGCGCCAGAGCCCGGGTGAAGCGGCTCATTTTTATATTCATCATAAAATACCAGGTTCTTATCCTGAGGAGGGTAGCTCATAGGGTATTTCCATTTTACGGGAAAGGAATTATCATCCTTAAACAAATATATAGCTGAAGGATTCCCCTTCCATTTCTTTTTTGAACCTTTGCCTGCAGTTACAAAAGTTTCGAAGTGTGCAAGTATCTTTGCCTTTTTAAGCTGAATTATCCACCTGGATTCCCGTGCATGCGGGCTTACATAAGATATAGTTAGTGATGCTTTTACACCATTCTTATATTTTATTAATGCCATCAGGTTATCGTTTGATTCGCCTTTAAGCAATACTTCCATGCTGAAAGCACGTACCTTGCTGTATTTTCTATTATTTATGAGATACTGTCCGCCGAATGCCGCTGCTTCAACAGGCTTTGACCCTGCAAAATGGTTGAACAGGTTTATCTGGTGAACTGCTTTATCGTGGATGATCGCGTCACCATTTAAAGCTGTATTATTATATCTCCATATATACGGATCGAACGGTCTTGTTTCCAGCCAGTTCATCCATAACACCTTACCGTATTTGCCTGAACCAATTATCTTATTCAGCTCTTTGTAAAATGAGCTGTAACGCAATACCATTCCAACCTGGCAATACACTTTATATTTTTTTTCAAGAGCAATAATCTTTTTTACATCCCCGGGTAAAACTGAAACAGGTTTTTCAAGGAATACATGTTTGCTTTGTTTTAGAGCTTCTGTGGTATATTTAACATGAGATGATGTTGAGGTAAGTACAGCTGCAGCG
>JAPUEV010000187.1 GCA_027492415.1 Ignavibacteria bacterium | reverse complement strand
TATCTTTGTGCGTATTGATATGGAAGATTCAACAGTAACCACAGATACCATTAACGTTTTCACTGAAGCAAGGAAAACATACAGCAACTGCGGTATTGTGTTGCAGTCATACATGCGCAGGACTTACGATGATGCTTCAAAGCTGATTGAAAGCGGTACAAACTTCAGGCTGTGCAAAGGCATTTATGTTGAGCCTGTTGAAGTTGCCTACAAAGAAAGACAGGAAGTCCGCGATAATTACCTGAAGGTACTTAGGCTAATGCTTGAAAAAGATTCATACGTAGGCATTGCAACACATGATGAATATTTAATTGATGGCGCGTATAAACTGATCGATGAGCTGAAAAAACCCAAAGACCGCTATGAATTCCAGATGCTGCTTGGGGTAAGAGAGGGTATGAGAGATAAAATAGTTAAGGATGGACACAGGATGAGGATATATATTCCGTTCGGGACGCATTGGTACCAATATTCAATAAGGCGCTTCAAGGAAAATCCGCAGATGGCAGGTTATGTCATTAAAAGTATTCTCAACGGCGGCAAATAGGGTATAGATAAGTAATAATAAAAAAGGCAGTACCATCTAATGATGATACTGCCTTTATAATTTTAAAAAATAAGTTTAATTCTGTTTTTCTTCCTGTGATTTTGTATCGGTTTTTATTGTTACAGTTCCTTTATCTGAATCGAATATTGTCTCAAATGTTTTCAGGTTGCTTTTTGCCGGACCCTGTGTTACTTTGCCGTCAAGTGTAAACTCAGATCCGTGGCAGGGACAGACAAATTTATCGGCTTCAAGCTCAACGTCACATCCCTTATGAGTGCAGATAGTCTTTACAGCAAGAAATTCAGTTTCTGATTTCCTGATAAGCATCAATTCATCATTCACTTTAACATTGCCGCCTACCTTTGAAAGTGCTGCATTATCCGAAAGCTTAACAACAAGATCATCACCTGACCTGCTGAAAACAGCTTTTGCCGCGCCTGACCCTGCAAAAGCCTGTATGTTAAATGATGAAAGCATTGCACCGCCTGCTATTACACCAACAGCTGAACGCTTTATAAAATCTCTTCTTGAAAGTTTACCTGCCATTTGTGAAGTACTCCTTAAATAATTTTCCTTTTATTGATATTATTGCATAAAATTACCGTTTCATTATTTAACAATCAATATAAATACGTTAAATTTACAATTATTTGCAATTTATCCCTTATTTAACTTCGTTTTTAGTATTTGTGTTTCAATTGAAAAAGGTTAAAATTACAGGTAATTTGCTGAAAAATTGACCTCACCCCCACGCCCCTCTCCTAAAAGGAGAGGGGAGTGAATAATTTTAAAAATAAATTAACCCCAATAGTAATCATGAGCTTAGAGCAGGATATAGAAAAATATTTCGCAGCAGGAGAGCTATCGCCTGCCGAAAAAAAGAAAGCATTGGCAGCCTTTAAAGAAATGGTGAAGCTGTTAAATACAGGTGAAGTAAGAAGTGCTGAAAAAACCGGTGGTTCATGGAAAGCTAATGCCTGGGTAAAAAAGGGTATTCTGCTCGGCTTCAGGCTGGGGAAAAATAAGGATATGTCTGTTAACAGGCAGATATTATTTTTTGATAAGGATACAATACCCGTTAAGCCAATGAAGGTTGGCGATGGCGTAAGGATAGTTCCCGGCGGCTCATCTATAAGGACGGGCGCATACATTGGAAAAGGTGTAATATGTATGCCTCCTATGTATGTGAATATTGGCGCATATGTTGATGATAACACACTCATTGATTCACATGCCCTTGTGGGTTCATGCGCGCAGCTGGGGAAGAAGATACATCTCTCGGCAGCAGCGCAGATTGGCGGAGTGCTTGAACCAATAAACTCTGTACCCGTAATAATTGAAGATGAAGTTATGATAGGCGGCAACAGCGGAATATATGAAGGTACAATTGTTCAGAAGCGCGCAGTCATAGGCGCGGGGTGTATCATAACAGGCTCAACACCGGTTTATGATACAGTGAAAGGAAAAATTTACCGCAAGACTAAAGATGAACCGCTGGTTATTCCCGAAAACGCCGTTGTAGTTGCAGGTACTCGGCCGCTTGTGAACCAGTACGGAATAGAAAATCATCTTTCGGTTTACACTCCTGTTATTATTAAATACCGCGATGAGAAAACCGATGCCGGAACAGCGCTTGAAGAGAGCCTGAGATAATCTGCAAGTAACAAACAGTAAATATCATATAGCAACTTTATTATAATATGAAAACGAATTAATGCTAAGCTTTGATTTTACTATGAGTAGCCACGAGCTTCAGCTCGTGGAAAAATAATAAAATTAAAGGCTTTAGCCGCAATTCTGATTTAAATTCATTTAAATATCTTGAAATACGCCATTATATCCGATATACACGCAAACCTTGAAGCGGTTACTGAATGTTTTAAGGAGATCGAAAGATTAAAGGCTGCCCCATCATTTGCCTTGGTGACCTGGTTGATTATTGCGCCCAGCCCAATGAAGTTGTTAATATCATTAAAAATAACTGTGATGCGGTGATACTTGGAAATCATGATGAAGCGCAGTTCAGATATGAAATGATAGAACGTTATACTGAAT
>JAPUEV010000186.1 GCA_027492415.1 Ignavibacteria bacterium | reverse complement strand
GATGATGCCAAAGACTGGCTTTCGAAGATTGGGTATGATATTACTTTTGGCGCCAGGCCGCTTAAGAGGACAATTCAGAATCACATTACAAACCAGCTTTCAGAAAAGATACTCTCCGGCGAGGTACTGCCGGGTGATAAAGTTACAATAAATGTTAATGATGCAGGCAAGTTTTTATTCAACGATAAATAAAGCATCACATTAAAAAATATAAATCTATTTAAGGGGGATTTATGAAATATATTCTTTCTATTTTAATTATTACAGGAATAATTTTCACTGTTTCACTATCAAATACAGGAATTGCAGGCAATAACAGCATTGCATATTCAGCGTTTTATGTTGTACCGCCAAATTATGCGGGTGTTCAGGGTACAGGTACATTTTTGGGTCCGTTAAGCAATGCCCAAAGGACATATCAGCTGCTTATAAGGGATTCAATTTTAACAGGACTTGTCGGGCAGCAGATAACAGGTTTAACTTACAGGCTGATTGCATCAGCAACAAGCAACTGGCCGGCATCTGATGTTACATTTACAAATTACGATATTTACCTGAGCCAAAGCGTTGCACCTGAGAACAGGAGCTTTACGTTTGCCAATAATATAGTTGGCGTTCAGAAAAGAGTACGTTCAGGCAGCCTTACAATAACAGCAGGCTCATTCCCTTTTGGTGGGTCGCCAACAACATTCGGCTCAGATATTACTTTTGATTCTGCGTATGTTTATAACGGGGGACATTTGCTTATTGAGATAAGACATACAGGTTTTTCCGGTACATCATCATCAACTGATGCTTTATTGACATCAACTGCTGGATACGCATATTTATTCAGCGCATGCTGGGCAGGCAGTTATACAGCAACATCAACTACAACCCAGGGAAACTTTGCCGTATTAAGGCTTAATACATCACCTGTAGTTGGAATAAATAATAATAACGAAACTGCAAATCAGTTTAAGCTGAATCAGAACTATCCTAACCCGTTTAACCCGGTGACAAATATTTCTTTCAATATTGAAAAACAGTCCAATGTAACATTAAAGATATACAACGCAGCGGGAATGGAAGTAGAAACACTTATAAATAATGAGCAGATGGAAGCAGGAACCAGATCAATTATTTTCTCAGGAGATAAACTCAGCTCAGGGATTTATTTCTATACATTATTTATCAACGGCTCAAAATTTGATACGAAGAAAATGATGTTGATTAAATAACAAAGTTATTTAAGAAACCTTGTTTCTAAGGCTGGTAAAATAACGCAGTTATTTGGACGCCTTGTCTCTAAGGTTGATTAAATAACGAAGTTATTTCCTGTTCGTGTCAGTTCCTCAGATCTGACAATTGTAAGAATAAATTGTAGTAACATACCGTCAGGTTTGAGCACCTGACGGGAACAGGGAAAGAGCTCGCAGAATTGAGAATCCTGGGGGAACAGGGAAAAAGCGCCGAATTTGTATAAATTTATAGAATTAAAAACCGTAATTAAATATATACATATATAGTATAGAAAAGGCTAAAAATCTTAAATTTTAGCCTTTTTTATTAAATTATCGTTTTTTGTGATTTTTAGGCAATTCCTAAAATGATAACATGACTTTTGGATACAGTTTATAAGTTCTAACGCTTTTATATTAAGTCAATTAACTTTGCAGTTTGACATCATTCCTTTCATTGACATTAATTAAATTTTCAGCTATATTTGTCTTCTGTTCAAGTAAAAATCACTCGTTTTTTGCAATTTTAGATAATTTTTAATAAAATAGACCACAATCTGATCAGGATTATATTGTAATGGCATTAAAAAAATTAAAACCGAATACACCTGCTACAAGATTTTATACAATTTCTTCGTTTGAAGAAATTACAAAATCCACCCCGGAAAAATCACTGTTAAAACCTTTGAAGAAATCCGGCGGCAGGAACAATACCGGAAGGATTACTTCCAGGCGCAGGGGCGGCGGACATAAGAGAATGTACCGCATAGTTGATTTCAAAAGAGATAAAACGGGCATCGAAGGAAAAGTTGAAGCTATTGAATATGATCCGAACCGTTCAGCAAGGATCGCGTTGATTAAATATTCAGATGGTGAGATAACTTATATCATTGCACCGGATGATCTTAAAGTTGGGTCAACAATTTTATCAGGCGTTGATGCTGATATAGTAACAGGCAACACATTACCTCTTGCAAATATACCTCTTGGAACGTTCATACATAACTTAGAATTAAAGCCGGGCAAAGGCGGACAGCTTGCCAGAAGCGCAGGCAGCTCTTGCATTGTTGTGGCTAAAGATGAAAAGTACACACAGATAAAATTACCTTCAGGCGAAGTAAGAATGATACTTAATACCTGCAAGGCTACAATTGGCGTTGTAAGCAACCTGGAGCATGAGAACATCTCTTTGGGTAAAGCAGGACGCTCAAGGTGGCTTGGCAGAAGGCCTAAGGTTAGAGGTGTAGCGATGAACCCTGTTGATCACCCGATGGGCGGCGGTGAAGGTAAAACATCAGGCGGCGGCCACCCGGTCAGTCCCTGGGGACTTCCTGCAAAGGGCTACAAGACAAGGAAGAAGAAGAACCAGTCAAACAAATTCATAGTAAAGAGAAGAAAGTAATTTATATATTAAATGCCAAGATCACTTAAAAAAGGACCATTCATAGATCCCAAGCTTTTAAAGAAGGTTGAAGATCTTAATAAAGCAAATCAAAAGAAGGTTTTAAAGACCTGGTCCAGGTCAACAACTATAACACCGGATTTTGTTGGACACACATTTGCTGTTCATAACGGCAATAAATTTGTTCCTGTATTTGTATCAGAAAACATGGTTGGGCACAAGCTTGGTGAGTTTTCACCGACAAGGATATTCAGGACCCACTCAGGCAACAGGAAAGACGAAAAATAAAAGTCTGCAACAGGCAGCAGGGTAACTACTAACAAACAGGTAACTACTAATAAAGATTATATAAAGAGCAGGATTAATATTAAAGCATAATGGAAGCAAGAGCAATAAAAAGATATATACAGAGCTCCCCGAGAAAAATGAGGCTGGTTGTTGACCTCATCAGGGGCAAAGCGGTAAGCGAAGCGCTTAACATACTTCACTTTTCTCCAAAGCACGGCTCTAAGGTCGTTGAAATGACCTTAAGGTCAGCAGTTTCAAACTTATCCAATAAGCTTGAATCAGGCAGGATAGAAGAGAAAGATATATTCGTTAAAACCGTTTATGTAAATGGCGGTCCTGTTTTAAAGAGAATGCTCCCGGCTCCTCAGGGAAGAGCTTACAGGGTAAGAAAGCGCTCAAACCATTTGACAATTGTTGTTGCGGAAAAAGAGACAAAGTAACAGCGCGATGAAGACAGCAAAATATTCAATAGCTATTATAATTCTTCTTGCAGCGGTTTCTATATTCGCAAAGAATACAGATGATAAGTTCGGCTTCAAGTTCATAGAGAAAAAATTATATACAGGCCAGACAGATATATGGGCCTATGATATTTATAAGAATGACCAGATGTTAAGGCGATTGAACGTTTATGTGAATACAGGATTTGACGGCAGCAGGATACTGGTTGATTTTGATTTCAATACTTCATGGAATATGTTCTATTTCAGCAATAAAAGATCAGTAGATAATTTCTGGGATTCATACAGGCTGAGAGAGTACACAGTTAGCTCAATTGATGTCGCTGTGAACGAAGCAGTTGACCATTACATTCAGGACCAGGTAACAAAACAATAACAAAAATTAATTTTTATATTTAAAGGGAGATTCATTTGGGACAAAAGACACATCCGGTAGGTTTCAGAGTCGGAGTCATTAACGGTTGGGATTCAAGCTGGTATGACGATAAGAGCTTTGCAACAAAGCTTATGGAAGATAATATGATCCGCGGTTATATCAGGAAAAGATTTGATAACGCCGGTATATCAAAGATAGAAGTTGAAAGAACTCCCAAAAAGATAACGTTAACAATTCACACATCAAGACCCGGTTACGTGATCGGTAAAAGCGGCAAGGAAATTACCCATCTTGAAGGCGAATTGAAAAAAGTAACAAACAAAGATATAAAAGTATTAGTTACAGAGATAAAAAAACCTGAGCTTGACGCTCATCTTGTTGCAGAAAATATTGCCAACCAGATATCCAACAGGGTTTCATACAGAAGGGCTATCAAGACAGCAATTGCATCAAGCATGAGAATGGGAGCAGAAGGTATAAAGATATATGTTGGCGGCAGGCTCAACGGCGCGGAAATAGCAAGAGCTGAGCAGTTTAAAGAGGGAAGAATTCCCCTGCAGACAATAAGGGCTAACATTGATTACGCAAGCTTAGCAGCAAGTACGATATACGGCAAGATAGGTGTTAAGGTTTGGATATGTATTGGCGATAAGCTGATAAGAAAATAATAACACAAAACGAATTTCAGAATTATTTTTGTTTAGGAGAGTGTTTTTATGGCTTTAATGCCAAAAAGAGTAAAGTTCAGGAAAGCGCACAGAGGAAGAAGAGCCGGTAAGGCTACGCGCGGTTTCACAGTTTCTTTCGGAAATTTCGGTTTAAAGGCTATGGAGCCGGCATGGATCACACAGAGACAGATCGAAGCGGCCAGGGTAGCTATAACAAGAGAAATGAAGCGTGACGGTAAAGTATGGATAAGGATCTTCCCTGATAAGCCGTACACAAAAAAGCCGCTTGAAACACGAATGGGTAAAGGTAAAGGCGCTCCGGAATTCTGGGTAGCTGTAGTAAAACCGGGAACCATCATGTTCGAGGTTGGCGGAGTAACCAAGAAGATAGCCGAAGAAGCTATCAGGCTTGCAGCTCATAAGCTTCCGATAAGGACAAAGTTTGTTGTAAGACACGATTACTCAGAGTAATCAATAAAAAAGTATATTTTTCACACAGGTTTTAAAAAGGCAATAACAATATTTATTTAGAATGAAATACTACGAAATAAAAACACTATCAACTGAAGATCTGAATAACAGGCTTAAGGAAGAGTATGAAGGTCTCGAGAATCTCAGGTTCCAGAAATCAATCGGGCAGCTTGAGAACTTTAAAGGCATACAGAACACTAAAAAACTTATTGCCAGGATTCATACAGTTCTGCAAGAAAGAGAATTATCAGATAAAAAGGATAAATAATTAACTAATGAGCGAAAATTTAGAACAAGTTAATAATACACCGGATGTTTCACCAGCTCCTGCAGCAGGCAGCGAGGCTATTACAGATTCATCGGTTAAAAGAGGAAGAAGAAAGACCCGTATTGGCAAGGTTGTCAGCAATAAAATGGATAAAAGCATTATTGTTGCTATTGAAAGAAGGATCATTCATCCTATATACAAAAAATATTTCAAGAAGACTACCAAGTTTATGGCTCATGACCAGAATAACGTTGCTAACATTGGCGATATAGTCAAGATCATGGAAACCAGGCCGCTTAGCGCCAGGAAAAGATGGAGATTAGTCGAAGTAATCGAAAAAGTAAAATAATATTATATATCTAGGATTATAAAATGGTTCAGGAAGAAACAAATTTAGTTGTTGCTGATAATTCCGGTGCAAAGAAAGTCAGATGCATCAGGGTCCTTGGCGGTTCAGACAGAAGATACGCAGGTGTTGGTGACCTGATAGTAGTATCGGTAAAGACTGCTATTCCCGGCGGAAACGTTAAAAAGGGTGAGGTTTCAAAAGCTGTAATTGTAAGGACAAAGAAAGAGACCAGAAGAAAAGACGGCTCATACATAAGGTTTGATGAAAATGCTGCAGTCTTAATAAACGCAGAAAATGAACCCCGCGGAACCCGTATTTTCGGTCCCGTTGCAAGAGAGCTGAGAGAAAAACAGTTTATGAAGATCATATCATTAGCCCCGGAGGTATTATAAAGAGATGACAAAATTAAGAAAGAACGATAAAGTAAAAGTAATTTCCGGTAATAACCGCGGCAAAGAAGGCAAGATCTTAAAGATCTACCGTTCAACCGATAAGGTTATAGTTGAGGGTGTTAATATCATAAAAAGACACACAAAACCAAACCAGAAGAATCCGCAGGGCGGAATTTCACAAAGAGAAGCGCCGATACAGGTCAGCAATGTGATGCTTATAGATCCAAAAGCGGGTGAACCAACCAGGCTTGGAGTGCAGGTAATTGAAGAAGGCGAAGGCAAGAAGAAGAGAATGAGATACGGTAAAAAAAGCGGCGAAATCATAATCAGTTAAAAGAATAATTTATTCATATAGATGGCTAACGAGAAAAAAGAAAAGAAAGCAGCAAAAACAGAAACCAAGGACGATGTA
Organism: Ignavibacteria bacterium; assembly: GCA_027492415.1. Classification (GTDB taxonomy): domain Bacteria; phylum Bacteroidota; class Ignavibacteria; order Tepidaquicellales; family OLB5; genus OLB5. The sequence goes on along the minus strand of JAPUEV010000186.1, from coordinate 14,211 downwards.
AAGGGCAAAAAGCCCGCAAAGAAATCCGAAGAAAAAGAAGTTTTTGTTGAGGAAAAGATCCCTGTAAGGCTTCAGGAAGTTTACAAGAATGAAGTTGTAAAATCACTTTCCAAACAGTTCGGGTATAAAAATCCGCTGCAGGTACCAAAGCTTAAAAAGATATCCGTGAATGTAGGCGTAGGCGCTGCAACACAGGATCCAAAAATAGTTGACGTAATTGTTAAGGACCTTGAAAATATTGTAGGGCAGAAGCCGGTTGTTGCCAAAGCTAAGAAGTCAGTTTCTAACTTTAAGTTAAGAGAAGGAATGAAGATCGGCGCGAAGGTTACATTAAGGAAAGCCAGGATGTTTGAATTCCTTGATAAGCTGATAAATATTGCTATACCAAGAATAAGAGATTTCAGAGGCGTGCCTGATAAGTCATTTGACGGCAACGGAAACTACACACTCGGAGTAAAAGAGCATGTAATATTCCCTGAAATAAATATTGATTCGGTAACAAAGCAGTTTGGTATGGATATTACATTTGTTACATCAGCAAAAACTGATGATGAAGCAAGAGAGCTTTTAAGGGCATTCGGAATGCCGTTCGTTAAAAAAGAAGTTTCACAAAATTAAACTTAGCAATAACTAATTTACAGGAGTATATATTGGCAAAAACATCACAAATAGCCAGGCAGAATAAAAGAAAAAAGTTAGTAGAAAAGTACGCCGAAAAGAGAAAAGAGCTTAAGGCTAAGGGCGATTATGATGCGTTATCAGAGCTTCCAAGGAACAGTAACCCGATAAGGCTTCATAACAGGTGTGCAGTTACAGGCAGGGCAAGAGGATTTTACAGGAAGTTCGGTCTATCAAGGCTTACTTTCAGAAAAATGGCGCTTGAAGGAAAGATCCCCGGCGTTAAAAAAGCCAGCTGGTAGTTCTGAAAGCTTTTTTTAGATCATCACATCAGTAATAATTAAAAAGTAAATTTAAAGTATATAATGTATACCGATCCAATAGCAGATTATTTAACAAGAATCAGGAACGCACAGAAAGCCAAGAAGAAATCTGTTGAGATCCCGGCATCGAAGCTTAAATTAAAGATCACCGAGATTCTTAACAAGAACGGGTTTATAGGCGAGTATAATGTTGCTGATACAAAGAACAAGCAGGGCAGCATTGTTATCAAATTAAAATATGTTAACAGTGACGGCGTTATAATAGGGCTTGAAAGGGTCAGCCGCCCCGGTATCCGCAAGTATGTGGAAACCTCAGGCATTCCCAAAGTGCTTAACGGCCTTGGAATAAACATTGTTTCAACCTCAAAAGGATTAATGACCGATAAAGAAGCCAGGAAGCTTGGCGTTGGCGGTGAAGTTCTTTGCAGTATTTGGTAATATTTTATAATAAAGTTTAAGATTTAAAACATCAGAAATAAATGTCAAGAATAGGTAAAAAACCGGTTAAAATATTAAAAGGCGTTAAAGTTGAAAAATCAGGCGATAACATAACTGTTAACGGACCTAAGGGTACATTAAGCCTTTATGTTAATCCTGTAATCAAATCAGAGATCAGGGAAGATGAGATCGAGTTTATGCGCGGTTCGGATCTGAAAAGAGAAAAATCTTTGCATGGGCTCTATGCAATACTTGTTAAGAACATGATAAACGGTGTTTCTGAAGGATTCAGCAAAAAGCTTGAGCTTGTTGGTATAGGTTACCGTGCTGAAATAAAGCAGGGATTCCTGTACCTTAACCTCGGTTTTTCACATCCTATCATTTTTACTGCACCTGAAGGAATTAAAATAGATGTGCTCTCCGATACGTCTGTACAGATATCAGGAATTGATAAGCAGCTTGTTGGGCTTGTTGCAGCAAAGATAAGATCATTAAAGAAACCTGAGCCCTATAAAGGCAAAGGAATCAAGTATGAAGGTGAATTCATAAGAAGAAAAGCCGGTAAAGCCGCAGCGAAATAATCTTTGAATCATTTTTTTAAACAATAGCACAGGAAAATTAATATTTAGCAAGAATGCCGACTAAAACAAAATTAACACCCAGAGAGAAAATTAAGCTCAGATTACGTAAAAAGATAATAGGTACCGCAGAGGTTCCAAGGCTTGCTATATTCAGAAGCCTGAATAATATTTATGCACAGTTAGTTGATGATATCAACGGAAAAACAATATGTTCAGTTGCATCAACCGCAAAGGATCTGAAATCAGAAGCAGGCAAATCAACCAAGACAGATAAGAGCAAGCTTGTAGGCAAAAAAATAGCTGAAAAAGCAACCGAAAAAAATATTTCAAAAGTAGTTTTTGACAGGAACGGCTACCTTTATCACGGTAGAGTAAAAGCTATTGCAGAAGCTGCGCGTGAAGCGGGGCTTAAATTCTAGTCTCTTGAAAATTAGCGGCCCTAACTCTACATGAATTAATTAATTATTCTCTCGGGTCGTCTAATGGCAGGACAGCGGCCTTTGGAGCCGTTAGTGGAGGTTCGAATCCTCCCCTGAGAACTGAAATCTTTAAAATATCAGCATATTGTGGATTTTTATATTTTTTTTATATATATTTGTAATTAGAATCGTTTAGAAAATATCGTTTAATGGCAAAAAAAGTAAAAGCAGGCGAATTACAGTTAAAAGATAAGCTGGTCTACATAGGTAGGGTAGCTAAAGTTGTTAAAGGCGGAAGAAGATTCAGTTTTACTTCAGTAATTGTAGCAGGTGACGGAAACGGTCATGTTGGTATAGGTCTTGGTAAAGCAAATGAAGTTTCAGCGGCTATAGCAAAAGGTTCAGAAGATGCAAGAAAGAATCTTGTATTTGTACCGCTCAGAAAAGGTACTTTACCTCATGAAGTTATCGGTAAGTACGGAGCAGGTAAAGTGCTGTTAAAACCAGCTACACCGGGTACCGGATTAATTGCCGGCGGCGGTGTTAGAGCAGTTCTTGAAGCAGCAGGAATCCAGGATGTTTTAACCAAATCACTCGGGTCCTCAAATCCGCATAATTTAGTTAAGGCAACCATGAACGCATTAAGGAACCTTTTTGATGCTAAAACACTGGCATCAAGAAGAGGTACCGATCTGCAAACAATATTCATGAATTAAGAGGGAAAGGGCAAGAAAAAATGGCAAAGATAAAAGTAAAACAGATAGCAAGCACAATTGACAGGCCGAAACACCAGAAGCGCGTTATTGAAGCTTTAGGCCTTGGCAGGATTTCAAAAACAAAGGAACACAATGATACTCCGCAAATTAGGGGTATGATATTTAAGGTAAAGCATTTAGTAGAAGTTACTAATTAAGATATTCATCCAGGAATGAAATGATCATGAAAGACGTCATCATGATTAAAGTAAAGATAGGATGATTTAAACAACATTAATAAACATTATAGGAGGAAAAAAAGTAATGTTAAAACATTTTCTAGCAGTTATGTTACTGTTTGTTATGGGTGTGGGAGCTTTTTCACAGTCTATACCGAGCGGAACTGGTAGATACGCAGCTTTAGGTAATTCACCATTCATATTGGATGCTCATGTTGACATGTTGAATAACCCGGCTTGGAACAACTACTACAGAAATTATGCATTTGCTGATCTCACACCTGAAACAGGTGCTGGATTTGACGGTCATGCAGGTGTTACTTTCGGTGTAGGTAAAAAATGGAACCTGGGTTTTGTAGTAAACAGAAGACAGGATTCATGGGAAAGCTTCAGAGATACAACAAATACTTTATTCCCGGGTAACGTACAGTCACCAATAGTTCCTTTCATGGGTCTTATTGGTACATCATTAAACAAAAACTTCCACATCGGCTTAGCACCATATGTAGCTATGTGGAGCAGCAAAACAACTTCAACCGATACATTGGTTGGCAACAACGATGCAAGCTCAAGATCAATGGGTGCTAATTTAGGTTTCATGTACCTGATCAAAAAAGGCTGGATTGAAGGTGTTTTCAATTTCAGAATGAACAAATACAAAAACGAAAATACACTCGGCAGCACAACAACAACTTCCGAAAATGACGGCGGCATTCAGTTCGGTGCTAACTTCAGAGCTTGGATCTATCCAACAAAAGGAAGCAAAGTTGCTATCGTTCCTGTATTAGGTTTCAACACATACAGCTTCCAGCCAAAAGTTACAAGCGGTTCAACAACAGTTACAGGCTTGAACTACAGCTGGATGAACATCAACGGCGGTGTTGGCTTAAACTGGCCAATAATGGATGATATCCAGATCGCTGGCGGTGTTACAGCAGCTTACAACACAGCTAAAGCTGATTCAGGCAATATCGAAATAAAGAGCACAGATTTCATCGCTCCTAACTTCAATATGGCTGTTGAAACAAGAATTGCTGACTGGTTAACAGGCAGACTTGGATTCTCAAAAGGAATCAATTCAGAAAGCAACAAAGTTACAGCTGGTTCAACAACCGGCGAGCAGACCGGATTAAGCGTTGTTAACGCTTCTTCAATCAGCCTTGGTGCTGGTTTCCACTTCGGAAGATTAAGCCTTGATGCAACTATCTCTGAGAGATGGTTCAAACACGGTGTTAACTTCTTAAGCGGCGGCGATGGTGAAGATATGTTCGGTATCATTTCAGCATCATATAACTTCGCTAAGTAAATTAATATTTTAATATAAATTTAGGCCCCTCGTAGAAATACGAGGGGTCTTTATTGTAAGACTTTAGGAAAAGATAATGGACGTTTTAAGCAATCTAAAATACGCAGAAGGTTCAAAGAAGAAGAGAAAAAGGATCGGAAGAGGAGTTGGTTCCGGTCACGGTAAAACATCTACCCGTGGTATGAATGGCCAGGGATCACGCTCAGGCAGCGGTGTCAGAGCATGGTTCGAAGGCGGTCAGATGCCTATTCAGAGAAGGCTTCCTAAATTCGGATTTACTAATCCGGGAAGGATTGAATTTCAAGTTTTAAATCTTGGCAAGCTGCAGGGCTTTTTTGATAAAGGCAAGATCAGCGACCAGAATTTAAACCCTGAAATATTATATAAGCTGGGGATAATATCCAACAGCAAGAAGCCTTTAAAAGTACTTGGTGAAGGTGAATTTAAACAGAAACTTGAAATAAGCGCTCATAAGTTCAGCAAAACTGCGCTCGATAAGATCGAAAAAAGCGGGGGTAAGGCAATCACTCTATGAGCAGTCTTGTAGATAGTTTTAGAAATATATTCAAAATTCAGGAATTAAGACAAAGGATAATATTTACCATATTACTCCTTATTGTCGTTAGAATAGGTGCCCACATTACGCTGCCCGGTATAGATACCGGTTTACTTGCAGAGGCAACCAAAAATCAGTCTGATAATACTCTCTTCGGACTTTATGACCTTTTTGTTGGAGGTGCTTTTAAGAACGCGGCATTATTTGCGCTGGGTATTATGCCTTACATCAGTGCATCTATTATCATTCAGCTCCTTGGAGCGGTTGTTCCTTATTTCCAGAAGCTCCAGAAAGAAGGAGAGACCGGAAGAAAGAAGATCAACCAGCTTACAAGATACGGCACAGTACCAGTTGCGCTTATGCAGGCATGGGGTGTTAGTGTTCAGCTTAAGAGCAGGAATGTAGCGGGTGTAAGCATTGTATCACCTGATGTATCACCGGTATTATTTGCCATCTCATGTATTGTGCTTATGACAGCAGGTACTATCTTTATGATGTGGCTTGGTGAACAGATTACAGAGCGCGGTATAGGTAACGGTATTTCACTTATAATTTTTGTCGGTATTATCGACAGGCTTCCATATGCGTTCCTGGATGAATACCAGGTTGTTGCATCCGGAGCAAGAAGCATCATTGTTGAATTGATTATTATAGCGGGGCTTGTCTTTATTATTGCAGGCGTTGTTTTGGTGACGCAGGCGATGCGGCGAATACCCGTCCAATACGCAAAACGAGTTGTTGGAAGAAAAATATACGGCGGTGTTACGCAGTATATTCCGCTCAGGGTTAACCAGGCAGGTGTTATGCCTATTATCTTTGCGCAGTCAATTATGTTTGTTCCTAACACGGTATTGACCTTCTTCCCAAACAGCCAGTTTATGCAGAATATCTCAAAATATTTTGATCATACAAGTTTAGTATATGCATTTTTATACGGTTCGCTGATAGTTTTCTTCACGTATTTCTATACAGCTATCGCATTCAACCCAAAAGATGTATCCGATAATATGAAGAAGCAGGGCGGATTTGTGCCGGGTGTAAGACCGGGTAAGGCTACATCAGATTTTATTGATAACATTTTAACAAAGATAACGCTGCCGGGTTCGATCTTTCTTGCAATAATTGCTATTATGCCCGCATTCATTGCACAGGCAGGCGTTACACAGGGTTTAGCACAGTTCTTCGGAGGAACCAGTCTTCTTATCGTTGTAGGTGTAGCACTTGATACATTACAGCAGATAGAGTCTCATTTGGTAATGAGGCATTATGACGGCTTCATGAAGAGCGGCAAGATCAAGGGCAGAAGAGGATAGAAATACAATTGGTTAAAACTGCTGGCGAAATTGATGCTATCAGAGAAAGCAGTTCTATAGTAGCAGGTGTTCTTTCATATATTGCAAAATTCCTGAAACCGGGGATAACAACTCTTGAAATCGATAATCTTGTAGAAGATTTTATCCTGTCAAAAGGCGGTATCCCGGCGTTCAAAGGTTACAAAGTTCATAAAAATGTCTTTCCTGCAAGTTCCTGCATATCAATAAATGAAGAAGTTGTTCATGGTATCCCGGGTGAAAGAAAACTCATTGAAGGTGATATTGTGAGCATTGATGTTGGAGTAAAGAAAAACGGTTACTATGGCGATGGCGCAAAGACCTTTGCTGTTGGTGAGGTATCACCGGCAAAGAAAAAGCTGTTAAAGATAGCGGAAGAGAGTCTTTATCTTGGGCTTGAAAACGCGAAGGATGGTAATTTTATCAACGATGTATCGCTTGCTATCCAGCAGCATGTTGAAGCAGCGGGATTTTCAGTAGTGAGGGATCTTGTTGGACACGGAATAGGCAAACAGCTTCACGAAGAGCCGCCTATACCTAACTATTACCACAACGGTTACAGGACAAAGTTTAAAGAAGGTATGACAGTTGCGATAGAGCCGATGGTTAACTACGGAACATATAAGGTAAAGGTTTTAAGCGATAAATGGACTTATGTTACGGCTGACGGCAAACCAAGCGCTCATTTTGAGCATTCGGTTCTGATAACAAAAGGGCAGCCTGAAATTTTAACAAAAGAGGAATAAGCAATAGAATGTCAAAGCAGGGAACAATAAAAGTCGATGGAATTATTACTGATACTCTGCCTAACGCAGCATTTAAAGTAAAGCTAGAAAACGGGCATGAGATTATTGCTCATATATCAGGCAAAATGAGAATGAATTTTATTAAAATCCTTGAAGGGGATAAAGTGTCAGTAGAGCTTTCTCCGTATGACCTTACAAGAGGAAGAATTACCTACAGGTATAAATAAAATAATCTAATACAGGTATTATTATTTAAAGATAATATAATTAAAGCTTAAAAGAGGTAACTAAAATGAAAGTAAGAAGCTCGGTAAAGAAAATGTGCGAACACTGCAAGATCATTAAGAGAAAAGGTGTTATAAGAGTAATTTGTAAAAACCCGAAACATAAACAAAGACAGGGATAATTAATTTATCAGGAGTAATATTAATTGGCAAGAATAGCAGGAATTGATCTTCCAAAAAACAAAAGAGTAGTAATAGGTTTACAGTCAATCTTCGGAATAGGCAAAACCACATCCGAGAAAATACTGGAAAGAACCGGTATAAGCGAAGATAAAAAAGTAGCTGACTTAACCGATGACGAGGTTAACCAGATCCGTAATATAATAACTTCAGAGATCAAAGTTGAAGGCGCTCTTAAGTCTGAAGTACAGGCTAATATAAAGAGGCTTATGGATATCGGGTCTAACAGGGGCAAAAGACACAGGAGAGGCTTACCTGTACGCGGCCAGAGGACCAAGACCAATGCAAGGACAAGAAAAGGCAAGAGAAAGACTGTTGCAGGCAAGAAGAAAGCCGCTTCCAAGAAATAATCTTTCACTTTTAAAAAGTAATTGAAAGCTTAATTAATATATAATGACACAACCAGTAAAAAAGATTAAAAAGAAAGCTATCGTTGAATCCACAGGCGTTGCGCATGTTAAAGCTACATTCAATAATGTAATTGTTACTTTAACAGACGTACAGGGCAACACAATTTCCTGGGCTTCATCCGGTAAAATGGGTTTTAAAGGTTCAAAAAAGAACACACCTTTTGCTGCACAGGTTGCTGCTGAAAGCGCTGCAAAGACAGCCCTTGATGCAGGCTTAAGAAAAGTTGATGTGTTCATAAAAGGACCGGGCTCCGGCCGTGAGGCTGCAGTAAGATCATTGCAGACAACAGGACTTGAGATATTGAGCATTAAGGATATCACACCAATTCCGCACAATGGCTGCAGACCGCCCAAAAGAAGAAGAGTTTAAAAAGAATAAAATTAATATATCTATAAATGGCAAGATACACAGGACCAAGCTGCAAACTTTGCAGAAGAGAAAAAACTAAATTATTCCTGAAGGGTACAAAGTGTTTCACAGAAAAATGTCCCCTCGAGAGGAAAAATTATGCGCCGGGCCAGCATGGACTTTCAAGAAGAGCAAAAGTCTCTGATTATTCCATTCAGCTGAGAGAGAAGCAGAAAGTAAAAAGAACGTACGGAGTTCTTGAGACCCAGTTCAGGAATTACTTTGAGCTCGCTTCCAAACAGAAGGGCAGAACCGGTGAGAACCTTGTAAAGCTTCTTGAAAGAAGGCTTGATAACATCGTTTACCGTTCAGGCTTAGCTCCTTCAAGGAAAGCTGCAAGACAGCTTATTCTTCACAAGCATTTCAGGATAAACGGAAAATCTGTTAATATTCCTTCATATCTATTAAGAGCAGGGGATTCCATCCAGGTTCACGATAAGAGCAAACAGGTAAAAGTATTCCATGAATCGATGAAAAGAGTAAAAGATGATATGTTACCCGCATGGATATCAGTTGATAAATCTGCATTAAAAGGTACACTCTTGGCTATTCCGGAAAGAATCGACATTCCGTTCACAGCCAACGAACAATTAATAGTTGAATTATATTCAAAATAAAAATAAACATGATAAATCAATATATCCAGTTCCCAGAAAAATTAGAATTAGAAAAAGATACCAATACCCGTTATTTCGGTCGCTTTACAATTCAGCCGCTCGAAAAAGGTTATGGTATTACACTTGGCAATGCCTTAAGAAGAGTTCTGATTTCTTCATTACCGGGTACTGCTATTACAGGGATCAAAATAAATAACGTTCCCCATGAATTCACAACAATTAAAGATGTTGTTGAAGATGTATCTGAGATAATTCTGAATTTAAAAGAAGTAAGGTTCAAGCAGAATATCAAAGGCGCAAATAAAGTTGAGTTAAGGCTTAAAGGTCCTTTGGATTTTATCGCAAGGCACATACAGGAAGCTACAGAGGATTTTGAAGTGCTTAACCCGAATCACCGCATAGCTACTTTGAACAAGAATGCTGATGTAAGCATTACTTTAAAGATAGGCTCAGGTATAGGTTATGTTCCTTCAGAAGAGAACAAAGATCCTGAACAGGACCTGCTTATGCTTCCGATAGATTCAATTTTTACCCCGATAAAAAATGTTAAATACGATGTACTGAATACCAGGGTAGGGCAGAAGACAGATTACGAAAAGCTTGTACTTGATATAACAACAGACGGAACAATCATACCTGTTGACGCTTTAACCCAGGCAGCTTCTATCTTAAACGAGCATGTTGCAATGTTCGAGAACTTCGGTAAAGTTACCGAAGAGAAAAAAGCGCCGGTCAAGGATGAAGAGACAGAATTTGCAAGGATCAGGAAAATGCTTCTTACAAATGTTGACGAGCTTAAGCTTTCAGTTCGCGCACAGAACTGCCTGCGCTCGGCAAATATAAAGACTCTTGGCGATCTTGTAAGGCACCAGGAAGTTGAAATGCTCCAGTTCAGGAATTTCGGAAGAAAATCACTTGCAGAGCTTGGCGAAATACTTCAGGAAAACGGTCTTTCCTTTGGTATGGATGTAGATAAGTACATTAAAGAAGAAAATTAAACTTAAAAAGCTGGATTGAACTGATATGATACACAGAAGAAAAGGCAGAAAATTAAAAAGAACCGCTACCCATAAGCATGCATTGCTTGCGAATCTCTCGGTTGCGTTAATTAAACATAAAAAGATAAAAACTACTTTAGCCAAAGCTAAGGAGTTAAGGCTTTATATTGAGCCAATGATAACCAAATCTAGGGTTGCTTTGAACACAAAAAGCACAAAGCCTGAGTTTGGCGTTCATTTAAGAAGAGAAGTGAACAAATATCTCCAGGATAAAGGCGCTATTACAACTTTATTCGAAGAGATAGCCCCTAAAGTAATTAACCGTAACGGCGGTTACACAAGAGTGCTAAAAATAGGCAGAAGACTTGGTGACGGCGCTGAAGTTGCATTCATAGAGCTTGTTGATTATAATATGGAGCAGGCAGCAAATGTACCCGATACCACAGAAAAAGACACAAAGGAAAAACCTAAAGCAAAGAAGACAACAGCTAAAGCAACAGAAAAGGCTAAAGTAACAAAGCCTAAGACTGCTAAGACCACAAAAAAAGCAGCATCTGAAACTGATACCAAAAAGACTGCAAAAGGAAAAAAGAAAAAAGAGGCTGCTGAGTAATTAATATAATAAAAGGTAAGCTACACTTATCAGATTAATGAAAATAACATCAGCTGAATTTGTAAATAGCGTATCAGATCTGAACCAGCTTCCAACAGCCCATTTACCGGAAATAGTTTTTATTGGCCGCTCTAATGTTGGTAAATCATCTTTAATAAACAAGATCTGCAATAAAGCAAAGCTGGCTAAAACCAGCTCAGTTCCCGGCAGGACCAGGCTGCTTAACTATTACCTTATCAATGAAGAATTCTATTTCGTTGATCTTCCGGGTTATGGCTATGCTAAAGTTCCTGAACAGATAAAAACCGGCTGGAGAAAGCTTGTTGAAGAATATATCAGCACAAGGAAGAATATAAAGCTTGTTTTCGAGCTTATGGATTCAAGACATGACCCCACTTACCTTGACCAGCTGATGGTTAACTGGCTTGAATACTACGAAATTAACTATGCAATTGTCCTTACAAAAGCAGATAAGATATCTGCCAATAAAATGGAAAGACAGATCTACCGTACAAGCAAAATTGTGAGTAATGATGAGCTTTGCAAGGATTATGTTCCTTTTTCCGCTATTACCGGAGAAGGCAAGGATACTGTCAATAAGCTTATTACAGAAAGTCTGATTTCATAAACCAATAACCGGAGATATCTTTGCTTACAAAAAAGATATTCACACCGGGCCCCACACAGGTCCATCCAGATGTACTTAAAGCTACAATTCAGCATGATACTTACCACAGAAGCCAGGATTTCAGGGTCTTCTATAAAGCATTAAACTCCAAACTAAAAAATATTTTCAAAACAGAACAGTACCTGCATGTATTAACTACATCAGGCACAGGCGCGCTTGAAGCTGCAGTCATTAATTTTTGCAGACCGGGTGATAATATATTATATATTAACCAGGGCAGGTTTGGAGCAAGATGGGGAGCTATATGCAGGGCATACGGTTTAAATGCCGCTGAGCTGCATATTGATTACGGCAAAGCTGCAAATATATCTGATCTTGAAAATGTGAATTTTCAGAATATCAGCGCTGTGTTCCTGACTCATACAGAAACATCAACTGCTACATTAACGGATATCAAAACACTTACCGAATATATCAAAAGCAAAAGTGATGCACTTGTAGTAGTTGATGCTGTAACATCTGTCGGAGCTATTGAGTTCAGGATGGATGATTGGACCATAGATGTGGCAGTATCAGCATCGCAAAAAGGGTTAATGACGCAGCCGGGTATCGCCATCATAGCTTACAGCGAAACCGCAAAAAGCAGGATGATGGATAACCCCATGCCGAGATTCTTCTTTGACCTCAGGAAAGAGCTGAAGTCTATGGAAGATGACAGCCTTACAACATGGACCCCAGCAGTTGGAATATTTTACGGTGTAGATAAAGCATGTGATATCATTTTAGCTGAAGGTCTAGAAAATAAGTGGAAGAGAACCCATGAAATTGCTGAATATTTCAGAAGCTCTTCAGTTGAAAACGGGTTTGGATTGTTTTCTTCTCATCCAAGTGATTCATTGACGGCGATAACTTTGCCTGATGGTATTCCCACCGGCAAGCTTATAAAGGCTATGAAGGATAATTACAGTGTACAGATAGCAAACGGCCAGGCCGAAATGAAGGAAAAGATAGCAAGGTTCTCGCATATGGGTGATCTTGAGCTAAACGATTTTAAAGAATTGAATGAGCTGCTTGTAAAGGAATTCCATAAACTACGCTGATATAAAAAACTTGAAGAAAAATGTAAACATTTATCTTGCTGATGATCTTCATCCAAAAGGTATCAGTTTACTTGAAAGATCATTTAACCTGCTAAATATACAGGGTTTGAGTAATTCCCGGTTGCTTAAGCAGATTTTAACCCATACCGATAAAACAAATTCAACAGAATCCGCATTAATTATCCGTTCAGTCAGAAATATTGATAAAGATTTTATTGCAGCTGTTTCCAAAACTAATATCAGGCTTATCTGTACCGTATCAGCAGGGTATGATAATATTGATCTTGCAGCAGCAAAGAAATTTAAAATTGATGTAATGAACGTCGCAGGTGCCAACAGTACCTCTGCTGCGGAATTTACACTGGGTGTTATTCTTGCTATTGCAAAAAATCTTATCCCCGCATCAGTAGATATGAAAAAAGGTAAATTTGATTACAGCAGGTATAAGAATTACGAGCTGTACGGCAAAACCCTTGGTATCATTGGGGTTGGAAGGATAGGCTCAAAAGTTGCCGGGCTTGCACGCGCATTTGGTATGAAAATAAATGGAAACGATATTAACAGAAAAGTTAAAGCAAAATACCCATTCATTAAATTCACATCACTTAATTCACTTATCACAACAGCAGATATTGTGACAATCCATACTCCTTTGAAACGGACCACGGAAAATATCATCAACAGCAAAAATATAAAATTATTTTCTAAAAGCGCTATACTTGTAAACTGTTCGCGCGGCGGAACAGTTGATGAAAAAGCGCTCATAAATGCTCTTGCCAATGATAAGCTGCATTATGCCGCTGTTGATGTGTTTGAAACAGAACCGGGATTCAGAAAAAATTTTACAAAGCTTGATAATATATTATTGACCCCTCATTTAGCAGGTAAAACCGCTGAAAGCAAGCAGAGAATGGGCTTAGAGGCGGCAGAAAAAGTGAGGAATTATTTTACAAAACAGGTTAAGAAGGATAAATTAGTTTATTGAAATACACAAGAAAAATCCGTAAATTTGGTAAATTAAGCAATTTTTGGGAGGTTTAATGAAGTTCACTGTTAAGAGCAATGATCTCATCAGCGCAATAAATAAAGTTATATCTGTAACACCAACAAGATCAACACTGCCGATATTGAGCAATTTATTCTTTAATCTTGAAGGCAAAGAGCTTACCATAATGGGCTCAGATCTTGAGGTCTATATTGAAGTGAAAATTAATGTAGACGGAAAGAGCGATGGACAGGTTGCACTGCCTGCCAAGAAGCTTGAAACACTTCTGCAGAACCTTTCAGGCAAAGAGCTGAATATCGATCTGCAGAGCGGTTACAAAACTATAATTAAGACCAAAGGCGGCAAGTGGACGCTGACTGGCGAGGACCCCAATGACTTCCCGATGCCGGCAGAAGTAGAAGGCTCAAAAGAAATTGATATAGCGGGAACGCTGATATCAAGATACCTTCCAAAAGCAATTCATGCTGCCAGCACAGATGAGCTTAGAAGAAGTATGAATGGTGTATTCTTTGAGATCAAAAAAGGCGAGTTTAAAGTGGTATCGACCGATGGCCACAGGCTGGTTAAGATAATCAACAATAACTTTGATTATGACGGCGAAAAAACAAGTATGCTTGTTCCCATTAAAACCTGCCAGCTGATGACAAAGCTTTTTAAATCAAAAGCAGGAGCTGAAAGCGATGCTGAAGCTAAATCTGATGAAGAAAGTGATAT
>JAPUEV010000185.1 GCA_027492415.1 Ignavibacteria bacterium | reverse complement strand
CGTTGGCGAAGCAGCCATGAAAGCAAGGGATGAAATTAACGGCTTTTTGCAGATGAAGAAATAGTAGAACAGACATTCCTGTCTGTTCATAATTATTAAGTTATAATTTGAGTTGAAACCCAAACTTAACATCAATGAAAATTTTATTTGCCGCTTATGGGAAGGCGGCATTTCTTATTACAAAGATCTCGTCACTGATTCCGGCGATGACGTCGAAGTAATTGATCATGGCTTGAGGAATTATGAATCCGGTCCCGATTACAAAAATGCAAAGATTAAAATTGGCGGTAAAATATATACAGGTGATGTCGAAATTCACCGTGATTTTAAGAACTGGGCTGAGCACGATCACTCCAAAGACAGGCGTTACAATTCCGTAATACTGCATGTAGTACTGTGGGATTCCACTGAACGCACGCCCCCAAAGCTACGCATTAAACGCAGCCTGCCAACAGTTGTTCTCGCAGATCATTTAACTTCATCAATTCACGATATTTGGCAGGAAATAATTTCCAAACCATCGGAGAAATTCCGCCTCCCGTGTTATGAAAGGAACTCCCTCGTCGGTGACGAGCTTGTAATGAGCTGGTTCAGTAAGCTTGCTATGCAAAGACTTGAGCTTAGATCAGAACGTATATTAAACAGAATAAAAGAGATCACCACCGAGGTTCAAATATCAAAGCAAAGCAGTGTGTGGGAACAGGCTTTATATGAATATATTTTCGAAGCGCTTGGCTTTGCTAAGAATAAAGAGCAAATGCTTAAGCTTTCCGGTATTGTAAACCTGAAATTAATTTCAAAGCTTTATAACGGCAGCATACTCAATATACAGGCATTGTTATTCGGTGTTAGCGGTTTATTGTTTGATGTCAGGGTAAAAGATGAATATATTGATAATATTAAGTCAGTTTGGCGCAGTTTTGAAGAGAAGCTTAAAATTGAAAAGCTTGAACGCAGTTACTGGAATTTCTATGGGCAAAGACCGCAGAATTTCCCTACTTTAAGAATAGCATACGGTTCACAGGTCATACTGAAAATACTTAATGAGGGTTTATTTAAGAATATTATTGATATCTTCAGCAATAAGAATTTTGATATGAAAACGGCATTTAATGACCAAAGTAAATTATTTATGCCGGGAAAAGATGAATACTGGTCAGCACATTATGAATTTGGTAAATTATCAAAATCTCAAAACATCCTTGCCGGCAAACAAAGAATTACTGATATAATTATAAATGTACTGCTGCCGTTTGTTATGGTTTATTCCAATATTTTCAATAAGCTTATAATTTCTGAAAATGCTGTAAAGTTGTATTCACAATTAAAGTTCAAAGCTGATAATAATATCATTAGAGTAATAAATGAACAATTGTTAAATGGCAGAAATATTAAAATTAATACTCCCGCTAATGAACAGGCAGCTATTCAGCTTTATAATTTCTACTGTACCCGCGAAAAATGTGATAAGTGTGATATAGGTAAAAAAGTAATGAAAGGGGAAGCATACGATTATAAGATCATTTATTATTAAAAATCATTAATTAAGCCAAAATGTATTTTCCCCTCTAGAATGGAATCACCCCTCCCAAGCGCGTAGCTGACCCCGAACATCCCAAGCGAAGTTTCAATGCGTATTCCAAGTCCGTAGCCGTATATCAGTCCTTCCTGTGAAGGAATGTTATACAGGTCATCTTCCGGCTTTAAGTAATAGCCAAGGTCATAGAACACAGCAGCAAAGCTTTTACGGGTTAAAGCATACCTAAGCTCTATATTGCCCCATGCTGCTCTTGAAGCGAGGAATTGTCCCTCCCTGTAGCCCCGTACCGTGCTGTTACCGCCAAGCCTGAAAAGATCTGCTGCTTCAAATCTGGGGGATCGTATTTCAATACCATGAAGGCTGATAAGCGCGCTTTGTCTTTTGAAAAATGATGAATAAAAATCAAGGTCAACATTACCTTTTTGAATAGTGAAATCTCCCGGTATATCAAGATTAGGGAATGAAGAAGCATTATATATCTTTTTCTGACCAACTGAGTATCCCGTTCTGTATAAAATCCCGGCAAGCGGATTGTAAATATAATCCCTGCTGTCATACCTGATTTCAACACCTGCAGCAAGTACACGGCTATCGAACAATGTGAATAAATTATTCTGGGTTGTTGGTATTACCCTCTCAAAATTAAAAATCGCAGAAAGAGTTATCCTTTTAGAGATCATCGCATCGGTTTTAAGGCTTAAATCTCGTTTTATGTATGATGAGTCTTCAATCCTCTGAAGGAAAGCAAAATTCATATTTACGGGATATCCAAGCAGCCATGGTTCCAGGTATTTCAGCTCAAGCTCCTGGGTCGTTTTAACTTCTTTCTTGAATCTTGCTTCAACTTTCCTTCCTGTACCAAACAGGTTGCGGATCGAAAGATTTACAAGCCCTGTAAAATATCCCTTATCTTCGGTTTGGGAAGGAGGGACGTATCCCAGGATACCATCGAATGTATTAGTATTGCCTTCCTTTACCCTGATTTGAAGCACTGTCTGGTCTTTATATTTCAGTATCTTCGGCTGGTCAACGCTTTCAAAATACCCAAGGTTTTCAAGCCTTCTCCTTATCTCGAGCAGGTTT
>JAPUEV010000184.1 GCA_027492415.1 Ignavibacteria bacterium | reverse complement strand
ACAAGATGGCTGGGAGCAGCAATTGATCCTGAAAAAAATTCTTTTAGTACAATATATACCAAATATTTACCGATTATATTGATAATTACTATATCAGTTTCCGCAATGATACCAGCTGTAACAAAGATAATTCAATTACCAGAGGAAAAGGACTGATGGTTACCGGGATAAACAGCTATATTTTTATGACGGCTATTATATTTGGCTTAGGGCTTTTTACATTACTAACAGCTAAAGGATCAGTACGTGTGATCATTGGCTTATCCATATTATTTTCGGCATCAGTTATAAATATTGCTGCATTTTCAGGATTAAATAATTTCAATCCGGAAGCCCAGGTAATAATATTCTTAACCGCATTTGTTTGTCTCTTAAATATTACCACTGGAATTGCCCTGTTTATAAATCATTACAAAGTTTATAAGTCAAACATGATTCATGAGATAGTAAACAATGAGTGAGTTATTCCAAAATACTACTGCTTATTATGTACTGGCAATCATTGTTTATATGTTTATTGCCCTAACCGGTGTTTTACTGAATGTTCCATTTTTGAAGATCAAAACAATGGATTTAATTTCCATGACCCGGGCTGCACTAAGAACAAATAAGACACTATTAAACGGATTAGAAATATTTTTTAAATTTGTTATTAAACCTTTAATTAACATTTTAAGAATAATATTTAATGCCCTATGTTTAATTGCTGAATTATTAAATAAAGCTGAAGATCATTTTATAAATAATATTTCACCTGAGCTTACCGAACCGGTCAATTATGCCGCATTGATTTTGAGGAAGTGCTATACAAATTCAGGTACTGCAGTAATTAAAATGACGGCTGCCCTTTTTGTGGTATTTTATTTCATTTTAAGTATTTTTTAAAATTGTTATAATTGCATTCTTAAATTTATTAAGATTTTTGGCTAAAACCGGCAAATTCTTTGTTTATTGTCTATATTCTGATACGTTTGACAGGATATACATCGGTCAAACCGATAATATTGAAAGAAGATTTAAGCAGCACTCAAGCGGTTATGTTCTTTCTACAAAGAAGTTTTTGCCGTACAGGATAATTTATTTTGAGGAAGTCCCGGACAGGGCTTCGGCTTTCAGAAGAGAAAAAGAATTGAAGGTTACCAAAGGCAGAAAGTTTTTGCGTACTTTTATAGATAAGTAGTATTTGCCGCCATGGCGGAATTGGTAGACGCGCTAGACTCAAAATCTAGTAATGGCAACATTGTAACGGTTCGACTCCGTTTGGCGGTACAGATTATTAATTATTTTGGAATTGGTAGTTCTTTCAAATGCTTCGCATTTCCAAGACGTAGCGCTCTAGACTCAAAATCTAGTAATGGTAACATTGTAACGGTTCGACTCCCTGCCTTAAAGAGCAGAGGTAGCTGCGAATGAAGGCGTTTGGCGGTACAGATTATTAATTATTTTGGAATTGGTAGAAATTTTCAACTGCTGCGCAGTTCCAAGTCATGGCTTTCAACTACTCCGTAGTTCCAAGTCAAGTCTTTCAAATGTTTCGCATTTCCAAGACATAGCGCTACAAAACTCAAAATCTAGTAATGGCAACATTGTAACGGTTCGAATCCCTGCCTTAAAGATCAGCGGTAGCTGCGAATGAAGGCATTTGGCGGTACAAAATTTTTAGATTCAGGTTACACTATATATTTTTTAAGAAAATTGATCATATTAAAAATAATTGAACGGGGAAATATTTAATATTCTTTTCAATTTTCTACCTGAGATAGCTCTTGCATTAACAATCATCATTTTAAATATTATTTCTGTTCCGGGTATAAATAAATCAGGCAGCAGCTATTATATTTTTTTATGCGGCTTCACCCTTTCATTAATTTTTACATTAATTCAGGCTTATTACGCTCCACAATATTTATTTACGGGCACTTTTTCAGCGGATCATTTTGCTTACGGCGGAAGAGTTATAATAACTGCAGCGATGCTCATCATTACAGCAGGGTTTTATGAGAAGAAGCCGCATGATGAATATAATTTAATATTAATTTCAGTAATTGGCGCGTTATTAAGTGTAAGCGCTTCTGATATTTTTGTATTGTTCATATCTTTACAGGTAATGCTTATTCCATTATACCTTGTCATATATTATACCATAAAACCTGCTGTCAAATATTTTATTTTTTCAAGCATAGCAATGGCTTCCATGCTGTATGGCTTAACTTTGTTATATGGAATTTCACAGACAGGAAATATGACAGGTATATCAGCATTTTTATCTTTTAATCCTTATAATAATTCCGTACTTATATTTGCCGTAATACTGGTATTATGCGGATTGACTTTTACCGCGCTGGCTGCACCATTTAACTTAATCTTTCCTCTACTTTCTGAAAAGATAAGACACCCACACCTTGCGCAATTCACAATTATAAATGTAATTACAGTTTTATTCGTATCAACCAGATTTTTTACAACTATATTCCGTGACCAAAATACATTTATTACTGATAAGCTGCATTTCATAGGTATAGGGAGTCTAAACTGGCAGATCATAATAGCAATAATTTCCGCAGCATCTTTAATAGCCGGGAATTTTGTGGTACTTTGGCAATATGACCTTAAGAAAATATTTTCATATATATC